>NZ_JBHYKH010000202.1:0-14859 GCF_042741275.1 Streptomyces sp. NPDC058964 | reverse complement strand
GGCACCCTTGGCCGTCCCTCGACCAGTTTCGGCCCCGGTTTGGGCAGCAACGGCTCGATCAGGGCCCACAGTTCATCCGAAACGATCCACGGCCGGGACTGACGTTTCCCCACGACCAGACCAACGAGCGGACAAGCCTCCAGTCACATGATCAACGCCAGCCGTAGGTCCGCTCGACCGTCCACCGCTTCGGTATCGAGGTGAATCCCCTGGTCCCGGGGGTGCGGGCGACGATTTCCATGTCGATGCCGAGCGTGGCGGCATGCTCGACGAGGTGCTGGCGGTAGCCGCCGTCGACCCAGGCTTTGCGGATGCCGGGATGGGCGGCGGCAACCCGGTCGAGTAACTGGGTGCCGGCCACGGAGTCCTGGACACTGGCCGCGGTGACCAGTACCGCCAGGAGGAGGCCGATCGTGTCGGTCACGATGCTCCGCTTTCGGCCCACGATCTTCTTGCCCGCATCTATGCCCTGACTGGTGGCGGGAACGCTGGTGGAGGGTTTCACGCTCAGCGCGTCGATCACGCAGGCCGACGGCTCCGCGTTCCGTCCCTCCTTTCGCCGCACCAACTCCCGCAGCAGGCCGTTGAGCTGGGCAAATACCCCTTCCTTCTGCCACTTTGCGAAGTAGCCGTAGACCGTCTCCCAGGGCGGGAAGTCGTGCGGCAGGTAGCGCCACTGCACCCCGGTGCGGTTCACATAGAGGATCGCGTTCATGATCTCGCGCAGTTCGTGCTCTGGTGGGCGTCCGAAGTCCAGGGCCCGGCCGCGGCGCTCGAAGCGCCAGGCGGTCAGGACCGGCTCGATCAACTCCCAGCGGGCATCGGACAGATCACTCGGATATGGACGTCGTTCACTCATGGCCTGGGCGTACCGTCCCGAGCCGAGTGCGCCCAGGCGTGCGTTTTCGGCGGTGGAAGCACGGCATGGACCAGGGCGTCTTGGAATGAGACAGGCGCAAGTCGCATACCACCCCAGGCGTCACCCCGTCCGGCTCTCAGGACTCCATCGCACCGACAGTCTCACTGGCATCGAATGCCTGCGACCCACAATCCAGGTAATACAAGAATAATTAAGGTGAAAACGACCTCTAACTGATGGTTTCAGAATGAGGTCGCGAGGCGGCGAAGGCGTATGGGGCGCCGTCGGCTGAGGCGAGGCACGCGGCCTGGCCCACGACGGCCATGCAGCCGTACAGGCTTGCCCGGCCAGCCTAGGCACCGTGCATAGTGTGTTCATGGATCAATTCGTGGGTCAGGGCCGCCTCGAATGGTGGGCCAATCACTCGACTTGCCTTGAGATGTACGACATCGACATCACCGTCGCTGTCGACGCGGTCGGCCAGTGGCGGGCAACCGGTCGGCATGCCAACGCCCTTGACACGACCCAACGCGAGGGCTGGGACTTGCTCATGGAGATGGATCCCCACTTCTCCATTGCGTTTCCCGGTGAGGACCGCGGAGGGATCATGGTGCGAGTCGTCGAGGCAGGAGATGGAACCCTCACGCTCACGGAGGCACCTGACTGGGACGGCTCCGTGAACGTCACCTTCGACCTCACCTGAGTACAGCTCGCAAGGGCAGGAGACCGACTTCGCTACCCTGCCACCGACTCCGGCGTCACCCCTTGCTGATCTTTCAGAATGAAGTTCGGAGGCGGCGAAGGCATATGAGGCTGCAGGCCAGTTCGAGCAGGCCCTGGTGGAGATCCGCGCGTCGTTCGTAGCGGATGCGGAGCCGCCTGAACTGGTGCAGCCAGGCGAAGGCGCGCTCGACCACCCAGCGCACCTTGCCCAGCCCGGAGCCGTGCGCGACGCCGCGTCGGGCAGTCATCGGCTTGATGCCGCGCTTCCACAGCAGACGGCGGTACTTGTCGAAGTCGTAGCCCCGATCGGCGTACAGGCGCCGGGGCTTGCGGCGGGGACGGCCTCGTAGACCTCAAATCGCTGGGACTGCGTCCAGCAGTGGCAGGAGCTGGGTGACGTCGTGGCGGTTCCCGCCGGTGAGCGTGACAGCGAGCGGGGTGCCATTGCGGTCGACGATCAGATGGTGTTTGGGGCCGGGACGGGCACGGTCGACGGCCGAGGGGCCGACGTGATCCCCCCTTTGAGGGCCCGGACGTGAGAACCGTCCACGGCGCAGTCGTCCAGGCCGAGAAGGTCAGCGCGGCGTAGTTCGGTCAGTAGGGCGGCGTGCAGACGCGGCCAGACACCGGCCTCGGTCCACTCCCGCAGCCAGCGCCAGGCCGTCACGCCGGAGCAGCCCACGGTCTCGGCCGGGACATCGCGCCAGGCGACACCGGTCCGCAAGACGTACATGACGCCCGCGAAGGCCGCCCGGTCTGGAACACGCAGTCGACCCGGGTGGCGGTGGCGCTGTTCGGGAGCGGGCGGCAGAAGCGGTGCCACCCGCTCCCACAGGTCATCCGGAACAAGATCAGCATGCACCCCGGACACCCTGCCGACCAAGATCGCCGAGCACAAGACCCACAGCTCAACTCATTCTGAAACGATCAGTAAGTAGTTTCCGTGGTTTGATCCCTGGTGCTACGTGCAGCAGTTATTACGACTGGGGTTCCTGCGAGAGGATATCTCCGTATACCGCGACAGCGATCCGGATCATCGCTTGCGGGTAAATCTTTGCCACCACTGTCAAGGGCTTCAGCCATGAACCCAATGTGAATGCCTCCCCCAGCAAATGGCACGCTCGCGGTGAACCGACAATATTTGCCACTGCGATCAGTGCCTGCACCCGCCGGTCTGGATTGGTTATGGTACGGGCGATCCGCTCGGCCGGAATTTGGGCGTTAGCTGAGGCGAACGCCTCGGCCACATAGATCAACGTTCTTTCTCTCTCGTCGGTATCATTGATTGTGCGGGCGATCTGTTCGGCTGGAACGGGTTTACCCGCTGCGGCCAACGTCTGCGCCACGTTGACCAGTGCCTGGGTTTGTTGGAGCGGGTAGCCAATGGAGTGAGCAATTTCCACGGCCCGAATGTGGTCGCCACTCTCGGCTACTGATCTGGCCAGTTCCACAAGTGCCCGTGCTCGCCGGTCCGGGTTGACGATGGTGCTATTGATCTGCTCGGACTTGGTGGTGAGTTCATGGGCCCACGCGTGGTTGCCGGTCGCAGCGACGGCCCTGGCGAGCCGGGCCACTGCCTCACCCGCGTCGACAAGTGCTCGTGCCTGCCGTTGCAGGTCATCGATGGTGCGAGCTATCCCCTCAACATCGGTGACCAGTTCGCAGGCGCGCGCGAGGTCGCCCGCCGTAGCTACTGCCTCAGCTACTGCAGCGAGTGCCCGTGCTCGCCAGTCAGGAAGGGGGATGGTGCGGGCAATTTGTTCGGCTGGAACGAGGTCTCCTGCTGCGGCTATTGCCCCGGCCACTTTAGCCGCTGTCTCAGATACGGCGCTCAATGCCAGTGTGCGTTGCCAGTCCGTGATAGTGCGCACGAGCTGCTCGGACTCGGTAGCCAGTTCAAGGGCCCGCGCGTGGTTTCCGGCCATAGCCACCGCTTCAGTCAGGGCGGTCAGAGCTAAGGTCTGACAGTACGGGTCGGTGATGGTGCGAGCCAAGCGTTCAGCCCTCCCGTGCTGACCGGCTGTGACCAACGCACGGGTCACGTCGGTCAGCGCCCGGGCCCGCAGGTCCGGGTCGTTGACAGTGCGGGCAATTTGTTCAGCGCGCGCATGATCGCCGGCCTTGGCAACCGTCCGAGCCATTTGGGCCACTGCCCGAGCCGCGGCACCCAGTGCATCTACCCGCTGCATCCGGTTGCTGATGGTGCGAGCGATCTGCTCGGCCCATGCACGGTTACCCGCTGAGGCCACCTCTTCAGCCAGGTTTGCCAGCGCTTGTCCCTGGTGGTACGGGTCAGTGATGCTGCGAGCGATCTGTTCCGCCCCTGCGTGGTGGCCGGCCATACCTACTGCTTTGGCCAAGGCAGCCAGTGTCCGTGTCTGCTGATCTGGGTTTGTGACTGTGCGGGCGATGTATTCGGCGTCGGTGGCCAGCTCGCGGGCCAGCGCTGGGTGACCGGCCGAGGCCACCGCACGTGCCAGGTCGGCCAGCACGCGTGACCGCTCATACGCCGCGGAGGCTCTGGGAGCGATCCGTCCGGCCCGCCCTTGGGCACTCACCGCGGCTTGGTCGGCGAGTGCTCGTGCCTGCTGGTACAAGCTGGTGATGCCGCGCGAGATTTGCTCGGCCCACGCGTGGTACCCGGTCGCGGTGACCGCTGCGGCCAGGTCGGCCAGCACCCAGACCTGCTGGTACGGGTCAGTGAGTTTGCGAGCGCTCTGCTCGCAAGTGGTCGCCAGTTCGTGGGCTCTGGTGCGGTCACCTTCTGCGGCCACCGTTGCAGCTAGGGCAGCCAGGGCCCGAGCCTGCTGGTACGGGTTGGCAATGGAGCGACAGATCTGTTCGGTCCGCCCGGAGTTGCCAGCCTTGGCTACGACCCCAGCCAGGTCGGCCAGCGCCCGTGCCCGCCGGTCCAGGTCGGTGATGGTGCGGGCAATTTGTTCAGCTCGCGCGTGGTCACCGACCTTGGCCACCACTCCAGCCACATCGGCCAGCGCCTGTGCCCGCCGGTCCGGGTCGGTGATGGTGCGGGCGATTCGCACGGCCCGGGCGTGGTTGCCTGCCGCGGCGACCGCTACAGCCGCCGCTGCCCGCGTCCGTGCCCGCCGATCCGGGTCGGTGAGGGTGCGAGTGATCTGCTCACAGTGGGTGGCGTGTTCGCGGGCCCGGGTGTGGTTGCCTGCTTCGGCCAGTGCCACTGTCACCCCCGCCAGTGCCAGCGCTCGTTGATCCGGATCGGTGAGGGTGCGAGTGATCTGCTCACAATGGGTGGCGAGTTCGCGGGCCCGGGTGTGGTTGCCTGCTTTGGCCAGTGCTACCGCCACCCCCGCCAGCGCCAGCGCCTGCTGGTCCGGGTCGGTAAGAGCTCGGGCGAGTGCTTCTGCCCGATTGGGCTGGCCGAGGGTAGCCCACACAGCGGGAAGCTCAGATGGGATGTGGGCGTTGCGCGATTCAAGTTGGCTGCGGCGGTGGGACAGTCTGGCCAGAATGTAGAGATCTGGTTCCCGGCTGGCGAGGAGCAGATCTTGGCAAGCCTTGACCTCGGTCAGAGCGGCGGTGTCCCCGCCAGAAAGGTCGAGCATTCGGTCGTGGCGTGCCGGGTCCATGGCAAGCATGCTCAGGCGGCTGACGTCACCTTCGGTGGCCAGCATGCGAGGATAGCCGGTCAACAAATATTCGGAGGTGTGCAGTGGCCACGGCGGCCGGCCTTCGGCAGGGGTGCGGTACCTCTCGGCCCAGGTGTGTAATTGGCCCCGATATCGGGCGAGTCGCTCCTGACCGAGGTAGTGGCAGGCAGAATTGTGCAGTTCCTCATGGCCGAGCAGATACACCTGGGGCCCGTCGTCCGGTGCCCAGGCAGCCAGTCGGCGGGTGAACGTGCGCCCCGCCACGGTATGCAGGACGTCCTCCACGGTCACCAAGTCCGTACCCGTCAGCTCCCGTAGGTCCGGACCAGACAGACCACCACGGGCCGCGGTCAGCAGTCCCAGGAGATCCTGCTCAACACGGCTGCCTCTGAGGAGGCGCTTGAGTTCAGACTGGCCCAGGCGCTGCAGGCCCCGCGCGTGGGGAGAGGCGACGAGCAGCCGGACGATCCCTGGATCCCGCAACGGGTGCCAGTCGGGTACATCATCCGGGATCGGCGGGTTAGGGCGGCCAGCGATGATGACCCGCATCCCGGCCGGCGGGCGGCCGGGGAGCAGTCCGGCGATGCTGTGCGCTCCCGGTCCAGTGGTCACGCCACGGTCTTCGTCCAGCCCGTCGACAAGTAGCACCAGCCGACCACCCTCCTGCTGGCAGGCGGCGGCAGCATCGGCAAGAAGATCCAGCAGAGCCGCTTCCCGCGCTGCCTCATCCCCGCCGACTGGCAGGTCCAGGCCGAGCAGCGCACACAGCTGCTCCGTCACCGCCGTGGTGAACGCCTCGCGGGTGTCCTGCGAAGCCAGACGAGCCGTAATGAAGAACGACACGAGCCGTGCCCTCCCAGCCGCCATCAAGGCCGGTGGAGTGAGCACAAAGGTGGACATCAAAGCAGACTTGCCAGCCCATGGCCCAGCTCGCCACCACACGTAAGGACCGCGGCGCTCCTCCAGACAGAAGCTAGCCAGTTCTGCCAGCTCGGCATCCCGGTCCAGTAACCGTGGCGGGGCGATCCGCTCCACCTGCCGCCGATAGGCGGAGCGCACCGGCCGTGACCCACCGGACACCCGAATCTGGTTGATTATCACATTTCCGGCGACCCGCTCGAAGCTGGTACCACCGCCCCTCTCGTTGCCGAGCCCCGGCAACGAGCAAACCGAATCTGCTGACAGTTCCGGCGTTCTGGCGGCGCCCTCGCCACCGGATGTTCCGGGTGCGGTCAGGGGCGAGACCGGCCCGGCTCGGAAGGGCCCAGCCGTTGTCCGTCCGCAACACCCCGATCCACGTTCACGTTCCCGCCGACCTGCCCCATCGCGATCGCGTCTCCGCTGGCCTGGGCGTGAGCGTCCCCGCAGAACACCGTGGATCCGGAACCAGCCACCACGGAGACGCCGTCGGCCTTCTCGGCGGCCTGCAGTTGGGCGGCCAGCTCGGTGACCTTCCTCCCGAAGACGTCGTCCTTACGCGCGGCCGCCATGACTGCCAACTCCAGTTGCTGACGGGTCAACTCGCTGACCTGTCCTTCCCCAACGGCGGCCTCCTCAGTCAGGTCATCCAGAGCCGGATGCCCGCTGAGCTTGGCAACCACCGCCGTGTGCAACCTGTCTAGCCCCGCATCGATGGCCACGTCGACCTCGGCATCCGCGCGGCCAGCCACCCGGCGGGCCTTTCGCACCGCCCACGCGATCACGTACCCGGCCACTACCCCGGCCTCGATCACCATCGAATCCGGCCCCCTCCCCTGGCGACGGTCGTCCCGCTACATCATGCCCAAAAGCACATGGCCATACCGGCCGAATTACCTCCCGATCTGACGCTTCAAACCTGGCCACCTCCCGACACTAGGCGGACAGTCCCCCGGGGGTCGGATTTCGCTCTGACCTCCATGGGCAGCGCGCGGGTTCTGACGGGGTCGCTATCGCCTCGACCGGGCTGATCGGTTCCGGTGGCGTCGGGAATGTCCACCGCGGGTTCGATCTGCGGCTGCGGCGGCGGGTTGCCGTGAAGGTCTTCCGGTCGGTACCGGCTCCGACACGGAGGAGGACTACCGCAGTGAGTGTTTTCAGCGTTGCCTCTCCAGGGTGAGGACGGCTTTGGTGATGACAGTCATGCGGTTGGGGCTGATACGGGATCTGCGGAAGATCTGCCAGGACTTCAGCAGCGCCATGCCGCGTTCGACCGGTGCCCTCGCCACAGCCAGGGCCCGGTTGACGGTGCGCTGGGTGAGGGTGAGTTCACCGCCCGGTGGCCGTTTGAGTCCGGTGGTGGCCCAGGGACCGGCGCCCTGGTAGGCGCGGTCGGCGAGGATCGGGACGCCCTGCCGCTCGCAGATCCGGATGATGCGGTGGGCGCGGGCCGCGGTCAGGTCGTGGGTACGGCCCGGCAGCGCGGGCGAGATCCACAGCACCTCACCGGCGGGATCGGTGACGACCTGGACATTCACGCCGTGCCGGCGGTGTTTGGCCGAGTAGTCGGCTCGGCTGTCGCCGACGCGGTCGCACTCGGCGAGGGTTCCGTCCAGCAGGACGAACTCCGGATCATGCTCGCGCAGAGTCTTGAGCAGGCCAGGGGCCCATTCGGCGAGCAGGCCGGTCACGGCGGTGACATACGCGTGGGCGGTGCCGACGGATATCCCGAAGCCGGACGCGATCCGGGTGAGGGTGTCGTGGCGGCGTAGGTACACCAGAGCGACGAGCGCCCGCTGGTGCGGCGGGAGTTTGCACCGTCGGTCACCCTCACGGGTGACGATGAGCATCGTGACCCACTCGACCAGCGCGTGCGGGAGGTCGAGTGCGGCAGGATAGGGAACCAACGAGGCTCCTGTGCCGATGGGTTGAGACTTCGAACACCTCCCCCAACGGCACGGGGGCTTTGTGCGTTGCGGCCCTCACCTCAACCTCACCGCGTCACCCGATCCCTACGTTGTTCTGCGGGACGTGGTGAGCCCTTCGTATGGTTCACCCACCCAGGGGTGCCGGGTGTGGCTGTCACCCGATAGCCGATGATGTGGCCTCCACTGATTGGCCGCCTGGTACCCCACGACGACTCGGCTGCCAATTAGGAATTGCGAATGATCGCTGAGTAGGGAATCGACAGCGAAGTCGTCCGTCGGGAGGCACCAGCACCACACCGCACGGAGGCACCACTTGACCGCGATCTGGGCCGGCATCGACGCAGGCAAGACCCACCACCACTGCGTCGCGATCGACGAGAACGGCCACCGGCTGCTGTCTCGACGCGTCGCCAACGACGAACCCGACCTGCTCCAGCTCCTCACTGACGTCCTGGCCCTGGGCGAGACGGTGACCTGGGGCATCGACCTGGCCGACGGCGGAGCCGCCCTGGCCATCGCGCTCCTGCTCAACCACGAACAGCCGGTGCACTACATCTCCGGCCGGGCCATCCACCGCGCCTCCGAGAGCTACCGCGGCGAGGGGAAGACTGATGCCAAGGACGCCGCCGTCATCGCCGACCAGGTCCGCGTCCGGCGCGACCTGCACCCCTTGCGGGCCGGCGACGGCACCGTCGCCGACCTCAAGATCCTTACCGGTCGACGCCTGGACCTGGTCGCGGACCGAACCCGCACGGTCAACCGACTGCGAGCCCAGCTCACCGGCATCTTCCCCGGCCTGGAACGGGCATTGGATCTCACCAACACCGGACCTCTTGTCCTCCTGACCGGCTACCAGACACCATCCGCTCTCCACCGGACAGGCAAGACACGGCTCGAGACCTGGCTGCGCAACCGCAGGGTCCTGCGAGCAGACCAGCTCGCCGAGACAGCTCTCGAGGCAGCCGGGCGCCAACACACCAGCCTGCCGGGGGAGAAACTGACCGCGCAGATGGTGCACACCCTCGCCGCGGAGGTGATGGCCCTCAACCAACAGATCGCCGAGATGGACAAGGCGATCGAGGCCCGGTTTCGCGAGCACCAGGCCTACGAAGTGATCACCAGCATGCCGGGCCTGGGCGTCATCCTCGGCGCCGAGTTCCTGGCCGCCACCGGTGGCGACATGGACCTCTTCGGAACCGCTGACCGGCTCGCCGGCTTCGGCGGCGTCGCCCCCGTTCCCCGCGACTCCGGCAAGATCAGCGGAAACCTCCACCGCCCCCGACGCTACAACCGCAGACTCCAACGCGTCTTCTACATCTCCGCGTTGTTCAGCATCCGCTACTGCGAGGACTCTCGCAGGTTTTACGAACGCAAGCGAGCCGAGGGCAAGCGCCACATACAGGCAGTCCTGGCCCTGGCCCGCCGCCGCGTCAACGTCCTCTGGGCCCTCCTCCGCGACGGACGGACCTACGAGGCCAAGCCGCCTACTGCCCGCACGGCTTGACAGACAGCATTAGGAATCAGTGGCCACGCTGAAAACGCTCACTGATGAGGCGCGGTATCTGTCACCTCGGCTACATTTTGTAGGCTTTCTGGCACTGGTTCTGATGACCGTTCCATCCGCCCGGGCCAGCTATTGACGCGGCCCGGCCGGTGATCGAGCATCGGAGCTGAGGTGCGCCCGGGCCGACGGGGGAGTGGACGATGAGCGGTGACATTCTTCAGGTGGTCAACGACGCGACCCCGTTCATCGCGGCGGCGGCGGCCAGCTACGGCAGTGCGGTGCTCGCGCAGGCGCAGGACGAGGCCGCCAGCGCGACGATCAGTGCCGGGCGTCGCATCCTGCTCCGGGTCTTCGGCCACCGTGAAGCCGACGATCCCATCGCCGGGCTCCTCGACGAGGTCGCCGCCGATCCGTCCGATCCGGACACGGTCGGCGCGCTCCGGCGCGAGCTGCGGAACGCCCTCACCGAGGATTCGCAGCTGGTCGCGGACCTGCGCGCGATGCTCGCGGGAGCGGCTCCGTCCGTCACCGTGGGCACCAACGAGGGGATCATCTCGACCGGGTCGGCCGCGACCAACACGATCAACAACACCAGGTAGCTCTGATGGCGGACGGGATCCACGTCGGCACCAACTTCGCCATCATTTCAACCGGCCCCGACGCGCGGAACACGGTCAACGTCGAACTGCCCCGCTACCGGGAGCCGGGTGAGGTCGGCTGCCCGCCCGGCCTGCTGCGGCTCCCGTCGCGCACCGCTCCCTCCGGCCGACGGTCCAGGAAACGGGTTGACGGGCTCGTCGGCCGGGCCGCTGAGCTCTCGGCGCTCTCGCGGCGCGCGCACGTGCAGATCATCACGGGGCTGGGCGGGGTCGGGAAGTCGGCGCTCGCTGAGGCCCACGCCTCGGCGCTCCGGACGTCATACAACCCGGTCTGGTGGATCGACTGCGACGACGACCAGCAGATCGAGCACGGTCTGGCGGCGCTCGCCCACCGGCTGGAGCCCGCCCTCGTGCCGCACGGGGACTCCGTCGCCGCCCAGTGGGCCCGGACCTGGCTGGGCGGCCGCTCCGGATGGCTCCTCGTCCTGGACAACGTGGCGCGTCCCCGCGACGTCGCCGAGATCCTTTCCTCCTACCCCGACGGGCGCTTCCTGCTGACAACCCGCCAGGTCGTTGGATGGGAGGAGGTCGGCGCCACCCTCAGGCTCCCGCCCCTCAAGGCCGGCGACGCGCTCGACCTACTGCGCCGCACCGTCGCCGATCCTGCCCTGCTGGACGGCGCGGAGGAGCTCTGCACGGCGCTGGACGGGCTGCCACTCGCCATCGAGATCGCCAGCGCCTTCCTCACCCAGAACAACGTCACCGCGAGCGCCTATCTGGAACGGCTCGACCGGCCTTCCGAGGGCCGCTGGGCCTGGAGCCTGTCGGCCGACGAACCCCGGGCGATGCGAAGGATCTGGACGGCGACGCTCGACCGGCTGACCCCGTCCGAGTCGGCGCTACTCGAGGTCCTGTCCTGGTACGGCCCGGAGCAGATCCCCCGGGAACTCGTCGACTTCTGGAAACCGGATCCGGTCGCAGACGACACCCTGGTGCTGGTCGGTAGCCTGGCCTCCTACGCGCTCGTGAACGTCTCCCCCTGGGGCGACCTGTCGCTGCACCGGCTCGTCCAGTCCGCCATGCGGAGCGCGCCGCCCGAACGGACGGGTACCAGCGCGCCGCGGCGGGCATTCGGCGCGCTTCATCGGATGTGGATGGCCGACGTCGTCGACGCGGAGCGGTGGCAGGAGCACGCGGTACCCCATCTGGTGACGCTAGCCGCCCACACCCTGGGGACGTCCGACGCCGAACTCCAGTCGGTGCACGCGCAGACCGCCGACCTGCTGACCGTGACCAGCGGAAGCCACCGGGATCCGGCGTTCTGGGAGAAGGCGGCCGAGCAGCGACGGGACCAGCTCGGGCCGGAGCACCCCGACACGCTCACCGCGAGGAACGCGCTCGCCCGGACCTACGCCTCCGGCGGCAACAAAGTGGCAGCCGCCCGCCTGTTCGCGACGGTCATCGAGCAGCGCGAGCGGGTGCTCGGACCGAGCAGCGCCGAGGCCCTCATGTCGCGGTTGCGGCTCGCCGACCTCCTCGACGACCTGGGAGACCGCGGCAAGTCCATCGAACGGCTAAAGCGGCTGGCCGACGACTGCAGGCGTCACCTCGGCCCCGATCACGACCTGACGATCGGGACGCAGTACACGCTGGTCAGGAAGTGTCTGAAGCCCTACCGCTCCTGGCGGGGCCTGCGGCCCGGGGGCGCCGGAGAGTACGGACGGGCCTACACCGCCGTCCGCAACGCCCGGCAGATCCTCAGGCACTCCGTCCGGACGGACGGCGCCGACTCCGCCAATGCCGAGGAGGCCGCCGACCTGCTCGCCGCCGCCTACGAGGCCCTGGGCCTCAGGGGCAGCGCCGCGAAGGTCGTTGAAACGCATCTCGCCGAGTACGGCAAGCGCGACGTCGCCCTCATGTACGCTTCGGCCCTCCTCCGTACACGGGCAGTCACCCTCGCCCGTAGCGAACTGGAGCGCCTCTCAGGCGGCTTCCCCACCGACGACTTCTACCTCTCGGACGAGATCGACGACCTCGCGCACATCTTCGAGACCGCTGGCGGCCACACCGACGCGGTCAAGCTCCTCACCGCCGCCGTCGACGCCCGCGAACGCCTCCTCGGCCCGGACAACCCCAGCACCCTGGACGCGAAACTGACCCTCGCCCGCGCCCTGGTCCAGATCCGCCGCCGCCGCGACGCCATCATGCTCCGCGAACAGGTCCTCCCGGTCTACGAACGCCTGCATGCCCCGCTCTCCGACGAGATCCTCACCACCAGAGGCGCCCTCATCAGCGCCTACCACGCCGTCGGCGACCACTCCAAGGCCATCGCCCTGAGACAACGCACCTACGACGAGGCCTTCACCCACCTGGGCCCCACCCACCCCACCACCTTGGCCTCCCACCACTTCCTGGCCCTGGCCCTCGCCGAACGCGGCAACGACATGCCCAAGGCCCGCGTCATGCTCACCCAGGTCCTCCACGAGTTCTCCGCCGCCTACGGACCCACCGACCCCCGCACCCTCAAGGTCGCCCGCCACACCCAATGGTCAACCTCCGAACGACTCTTCCGCCTCCGCTTCACCCTCGAAAAGAACAAGGAAACCTTCACCGAGGCCTTTACCGATTCCCTCTGACCGGGGAGATCGCCCGCGACCTCCCCGGTCAGGCCGCCGAGCTTCCCCTGACGTACCTGAACGGGGACTCCTCGTTGCGGAGCTGGCTGGCCCCCGCTGGCCCTCGGACTGATCGACTTCGAGGAAGTCGGACACGGCCTGGCTGACCAGGACCGAGCCCTCCAGAACCCGCATGCCTGAGCAGAACCGCACCCACCGATCGGAACACGCGCGAGCCCGCGACCCACCCGCGGACCCGGTCCATGGTCGGGCCTGCAACGCCGACCAGGATAAGCGCGATGCGCTGCCTACGGATGTCGGGACTGGCTCCAGCCGACGCGCTGGTTGGGGTTTTGGATGAGGCGCCACACGGGCGCTGAAGGGCCATTGCGGAGCAGGTCGACCAAGGCCGCCACCAGGACGGGAACGTCACGCAGGAAGCTGGACAGGGCTAGTTCCGAGGCAGCCGCGCGAAGGGCGCGGATGCGATGGTCGACACCGGCCGGGCCGGTGCCGTCCAGGACGAACAGCAGCCGTGGGAACAGCGGGTAGCGGCGCCGCCAGTCCTCCTCCTGGAGCTGCTGCCCGGCGGTGGTCCGCGGACGTCCGGGCAAAGGCGCTGGGACGTAATCGTGGAGGCGGGCATAGGTGGTGAGTTTCGCGGCGAGCCGTTCGGGTCCCATGGTGGCCCGGTCGACTTCGATGAAGGCCCGCAGCATCGTCCCGCCTTGGTCGGAGCGGCGGTAGTACAGCAGCGCGTCCGGAATGACGGCCTCACCGCCGCCGAGAGGGTGGTACACCTCGGGGATCCAGTCCAGCGGCCGGCACTCGTCCCCGCGGCGGCGGGCGTCCTGCAGGAACGCCAGCCCGGTCTCCGTCACGGTCAGCGCGTGCCCGGCGCGCAGCCGGACCGCGGTGCGGTCCGCGATCAGCCTCGGCGGCCGCCGCTCGCGCAGCTCGGGCCACTCGGAGGCGACGTCCACGCCGTACTGGGTAGCGAACCACACCCGGGTCCGTCCGGCCTGCGGCAGGGTGACTCGGTCGATCAGACCCTCGTGGCGCAGTTTGGCCAGGCGCCGCCGGGTCTGCTCGATCCGCACCCCGGGCGCGATCACCTGGTGCATCTGTTCCGTCGTCGTCATCCGGTACTGCGCCAGCAGGGCTAAGGCGAGCCGGTCCCCGCCACCAGCATCCACGTTCAACATCGTTGCCTTTCAGGTACGTTGCCGCGCCGGGCCTGTTCCGGCGCCGCTCGTACGTCCAGGCCAGCAGTCGGCCCCGACCGGACCACCGACCACCAAGGCCCGACCAGCGTCACGATGCGATCGCCCCGCCCCGACCACGCCCGCAACCCCGCCGGAAGCCCCTCCGACGACCCCGCCGACGACTGTGCGCACCCACCTGCCGCCTGACGGTGTATCTCCAGGTCACTATGCCTGTTTGGCCTGGTCGGGGACCCGACATCCCCCTCTGCGCCCCCATAACAGCCCCACCCAGGAAAAAAGAACGAGGGAAGGGGAGTGCGGGCGTGGTGGCGGAGCGGCGGGGGATCGGGCGGCCTCTTGGGGGTGTTGCGCGTCGGCGTGGCGGCGCGCCGCCGGGCAGACAGGCTGTCCGGCGCTCTCCGGCGGGTGATCTTCGGCGCGCGGCCGTGACGGGAGACCCGATGCACGACACCCACGACCAGGCCCTCGCCGTGACCCTCACTGTCCTGCTGCTGACCGGCACGGTCCTGCTCGTCTCCTGCTATACCCGTTCCCGGCCAGTGGGCGAGTGGTAACCCCGTTCCGTGCGATTGCAAACCCTACGATGGTGGCGGCGTGTCCGTCTGTGGCGAAGCGGATTCAAGTCAACAGCCCTTTAATCGTTGGCCCCTTGAGGTGCAGGGCGCCTAGGGTGGCGATGCCTGCCGTTGCAGCAGTTTGCAATACGAGTAGCCGTTAATGGCGGCAGGGAAGGGGGAACGTTTCCTTGAACAAGACAACAAAGCGTCGGCGGTGGTACCCGTGCACCTGCGCCGTCGGCGTTCGGCACACCGGACACGGCACCGCCACATCCCGAGTGCGGGCCGTGACCACCACCGCGAC
>NZ_JBHYKH010000201.1:0-14903 GCF_042741275.1 Streptomyces sp. NPDC058964 | reverse complement strand
ATCGACACCGGACCGACCGTCCTGACGATGCCGCAGCTGGCCGACGAGGCGTTCGCGGCGGTCGGCGAGCGCCTCGCCGACCGCGTCGACCTCGTCCCCCTCCACCCCGCCTACCGGGCCTGCTTCGCCGACGGAAGCACCCTGGACGTCCACACCGACGCCGCCGTGATGGAGGCGGAGGTCGAGCGGTTCGCCGGAGCCCGGGAAGCGGCCGGCTACCGGCGGCTGCGCCGCTGGCTCCACCGGCTGTACGCGGTCCAGATGCGCCGGTTCATCGACGCCAACTTCGACTCCCCGCTGGGCCTGCTGACGCCCGACCTGGCGCGGCTCGCCGCGCTGGGCGGTTTCGGCCGGCTGGACACACGCATCGCCCGGTTCCTGACCGACGATCGCCTCCAGCGGGTGTTCTCCTTCCAGTCCCTGTACGCCGGTGTCGCACCGTCGCGCGCCCTGGCCGCGTACGCCGTCATCGCGTACATGGACACGGTGGCCGGCGTGTACTTCCCGCGCGGCGGCATGCATGCCCTGCCCCGTGCCCTGGCCGCCGCCGCTGCCGACGCCGGTGCCGAACTGCGCTTCGGCCAGGAGGTCACGCGCCTGGAGCGGCGGGGCGACCGCGTCACGGCGGTGTGCACCGAGCAGTCGCGCATCCCGTGCGACGCGGTCGTCCTCACTCCCGACCTCCCCGTCGCCCACCGGCTGCTGGGCCGTGGCCCGCGTCGCCCGGTCCGCCTGCGCTACGCGCCGTCGGCCGTCGTCCTGCACGTCGGCACCACCCGCACCTGGTCACACCTCGCCCACCACACGCTGTCCTTCGGCTCCGCATGGCGGCGCACCTTCGAGGAACTGACCAGGACGGGCAGCCTGATGACCGACCCGTCCCTGTTGATCACCCGCCCCACCACCGGCGACCCCGGCCTGGCGCCCCCGGGACGGCACCTGCACTACGTCCTGGCCCCCTGCCCCAACACCGAGGTCGGGATGCCGGCCGCGGCCTGGGAAGGGCTCGCCCCCCGCTACCGGGACAGCCTCCTGGCCACCCTGGAGTGCCGGGGAATGACCGGTATCGCCTCCGCCGTCGAAGAGGAGTGCCTGGTGACACCCGCCGACTGGGCCGAGCAGGGGCATGCCGCCGGCACGCCCTTCTCGGCCGCCCACACCTTCACCCAGACCGGCCCGTTCCGCCCTCGCAACCTCGTGCGCGGCGTCGACAACGTCGTCCTGGCGGGCTGCGGCACCACCCCCGGCGTCGGCGTACCGACCGTGCTGATCTCCGGCAGGCTCGCCGCGGCGCGGATCACCGGATCCACGTCCCCGCAACGCGCGCCGCAGCGCTCCGCGGCCCCGCGGGGGGCGGAGCGATGAGCCGGCGCGAACTCGACGCCGCCGGCATCACCGACCTGGCCCTGCGCGCCGCCTACGAGCGGTGCCGACGGCTCAACGCCCGCCACGGCCGCACCTACTTCCTGGCCACCCGGCTGCTGCCCGCGGCGCGCAGACCCGCCGTGCACGCGCTGTACGGCTTCGCCCGGTGGGCCGACGACATCGTCGACGACCTGGGCGAACCTGCCACACCCGCGCAGCGCGCGGCAGCCCTGGACCGGCTGGAGGCACAGCTGCGGCAGGCGCTCGCCGGGGCCCCACCGGCCGGTGAACCGGTAGTCCTCGCCGTCGCCGACACCGCCTCCCGCCACGCCATCGCCCCGGCCCACTTCACCGACTTCATGGCGTCGATGCGCAGCGACCTCACCGTCGGCGCGTACGCCACCTACGACGACCTGTACGCGTACATGCACGGTTCCGCCGCGGTCATCGGACTGCAGATGCTGCCCGTGCTCGGCACCGTCGTGCCCCGGGCCGAGGCGGCGCCGCACGCGGCCGCGCTGGGGGTCGCGTTCCAGCTCACCAACTTCCTGCGCGACGTCGGTGAGGACCTGGACCGCGGCCGGGTCTACCTGCCCGAGGACCTGCTCGCCGCACACGGCGTCGACCGGGACCTGCTGCGCTGGAGCAGAAGCACCGGGCGCCGGGACCGGCGCATCACGGCCGCACTGCGGGGCGGGGAGGACATGACCCGGGCCGTCTACCGGCAGGCCGCGCCGGGCCTCGCCATGCTGGACCCGGTGGCGCGACCCTGCATCAGGACCGCCTACGTGCTCTACGGGAGCATCCTCGACGCCATCGCCGACGACGGGTACTCGGTGCTGCACCGGCGCGCGGTGGTCTCCCGGCGCCGGCGCGCGGTCGTTGCCGCCGACGGACTCACCAGGGCCGCCGCCGCCCGGCTCGCCGCCCGCCGCAACATCGGGCAGGCCCCCGTCACCGTGACCAGGTCCTGCCCCATCCCCGTCGAGGAGAGCGGATGACCCCCGGCCCGAGCAGGCGCAGGGCCCGTTATCCGCTGCGTCTGCGCCGCCGCCCGGTGCGCTGGGAGCACCAGTCGCCCACGTGGCGGCACGCCCGGCCCGCCGTCATCGCGGGAGCGCTCAAGCGCGCCCTGGCCCGCCCGTCGGGCAACTGGTTCGTGGTGGGCGCGACCGCGGACGTCCCGCCCACCCGCCCGCTACCGGTCACCGTCGCGGGCACGGAGGTCGTCGTCTGGCGCGACGCGCGCGGGCGCCTGGTGGGCGGCCCCGGCCGGTGTCCCCACCTGGGCGCTCCGCTGAGGTACAGCCCGGTGCGCTGCGGCACCCTGGTCTGCCACTGGCACGGTCTGTCCCTGGACGGATCGGCGTACGCGGGCTGGGAGCCGTTGCCCGTCCACGACGACGGCGTGCTGGTGTGGGTGCGGCTGGACGCGGTCGGCGGTGAGGAGCCGACGCCCGCTCCGGTGGTGCCGGTCAGGCCTGCGCTCCCGCGGTCCCTGCACGCGGTCTGGACGGGCGTCGGGACCTGTGAGCCGAGGGACGTCGTCGCCAACCGTCTCGACCCCTGGCACGGCGCGTGGTTCCACCCGTACTCGTTCGTCGACCTCACCGTCGTCCGGGCCCCCGGCGACGGGACGGAAGACGACACCTTCGTCGTCGACGTCTCCTTCCGCCTCGCCCGGCGGATCGTGGTGCCGGTGCGGGCGGAGTTCACCGCTCCCGAGCCGCGCACGGTGCTCATGCGCATCACCGACGGTGAGGGAGCCGGGTCCGTGGTGGAGACCCATGCCACCCCCCTCGGCCCGGACCAACTGGGCCGGCCCCGCACCGCCGTCGTGGAAGCCGTCTTGGCCACCTCCGAGCGGCCCGGCTTCGCCCTCGCCCGCGTCCTGGCCCCGGCCCTGCGCCCCCTGCTGCGCACTGCGGCGGGCCGCCTCTGGCGCGACGATCTCGCCTACGCCGAGCGGCTTTGCGACCTGCGGGTAAGCGACCGGTCACCCGGCTGACCCTGGGCGTGCCGGTACTCCCCGCTCTCCACACCATCAGTGCGTCCTCGCAGGCGAACCAGCGCGCGAAGCGGGCCACGCGGTCAGGGGCATCGTCCGTCACCGGCTCGGCGGCCACCGCTCCCGGTGACGGGATGGCACACGGTGCGGCGAGGAGCAACCGGTCCGATCTCGGGCGGTCGGCCGACAGCGGGTATGGATGAGCAGCCGGCCGAGAACGAACCTGCCCGTGTTCGGTCAACCGCCGACGCCGGGCCACTTCCATGCGTGAATACCGAACCACCAAGCGACAACACTCACGAAGACCAGAACGAAGAGGCCCACGAACAGAACACAGCCGCACCCGCCAAGCAGGACCTGTGCCCGCAGACCCCGGCCGTCGAGGTGTGGTCCGCGTGACGGTGCCTGCGCGTTCGAACCATGCCGTGACGAAAGACGTGGGTGCTGCATGCCTTCATCGTCCGTTCCCGGCCCGCATGCTGCACCTCCGAACGGCGCTGCCCCTGAACGCCACCGACTTCCTCACCGCCGGTCCGCCAACGACGCGGCCGACCACCGGTTGCGTCCAGGGAAGTGGAGCAGCTCGCTGTGCTGGGGAACCGCCCGCCGAACAGTCCTCCCAGGGCGCTGCTCTGGAAGCTTCCGGCGCCCGGCGTTCGTTCTTGGACGGTGACCAGAGCGCAGGCCGACGACGGGCTCCGATGTCGAGTGCGGGTGCCGGGAACGACGAGCCCTTCGTGCCGCACCGTGTCCGGCTGCCGGCATGACGGTGGGGCGCGCGAGCCGCGTAGAACTGCGCGCAGCCACCGGCCCGGCTGAACTGGTCAGGGCGGCTGTGCCCTTGGCCCGGCCCGCGGGGGCCAGGGTGCACAGCGCGTTTGCGATGTTCAACGACGTGGGTGGGGGTCCGGAGGGATCGGCGGTGCGGGATGTGGCGCCGGACGCGTCGTGGACTCTGGCGAAGTACTGGCCGGGTGGGTGGAGGGGCACGGAAGTGATCACGGTTGTGGCACCGATGCGGGTGGCGAACCGCGCCAGGGCGCGGGTGGGTAGGCGGTGAAAGGGGTTGGTGCGGGCGGGGAACAGGACGATGGCATTGCCGTAGTGACCGGCTGCGGCGAGGGGTCCGGTGCGGGTGCGAGAACGGCTTCCGCCTGGTGGGTGAGGCGCCGGTGGCGGGTGATGTGGAGTAGGGCGTTGACGCTGAAGCCGTTGGAGCGGAAGGCGACCGCCGCGGTGACCTTGCGGCCGGTGCGGGCGGCGAGCCGGCCCGCGTGGGCGGCCACGTCAGCATCGGCGCGGGCGCCGGTCAGGATGGCCAGGACGCCACCGCCTCCCGGGCAGCCGGCGGCGGAGCAGGCGTGGACGGGGGCGGGGCGGGGCGGGTGTACTGGTCGGTGGGGGCTGAGGGTGGTCATGACGGCCGTCCTTCCGGATGGTCCGGGCCGGCGGAGGGGGGCGAGGCGTGGGCGCCGGTGGCCGGGTGTGGCTGCGTGTCGGCCGTGTGGTCCGTCTGGGCAGCGGTTTCGCCGCTGTCGCTGTCCTCGCCGCGGGTGGCGATGAGGGACCAGGCGATGGAGACGGTGATGGTGACGGCGATGACGCCGAGGGTGAGGGGGATGGGCAGCTTGCCGACGGGTGTCTCCGAGAGGATGAGCTTGACGCCGGCGAAGGCGAGCAGCACCGCGAGTCCGTAGTGCAGGTAGGCGAAGCGGCGCAGTAGCCCGGCCAGGCAGAAGTACAGGCTGCGCAGGCCGAGGACGGCGAAGGCGTTTGCGGTCCAGACGATGAAGGTGTTGGTCGTGATGGCCAGGACGGCGGCGACGGAGTCGACCGCGAAGATGAGGTCGGTGGCCTCGACCGCGACCAGGACCACGAACAGCAGCGTGGCGATGCGCTTGCCGCTGACGCGGATGAAGAACTTGTCGCCGTGGAATCGCGGATGGGTGGGGATGATCTTCTTGACGAGGCGGACGACGGGGTTGCGGTCGGGATGGACCTCCTCGTCCTTGGAGACGGCCATCTTGTAGCCGGTCCAGATCAGGAATGCCCCGAAGAGGTAGGCGGTCCAGAAGAACACCTGGAGCAGTTCGGCGCCGATGAAGATGAACACCAGCCGGGCCGCGAGCGCGCCGATGACGCCCCAGAACAGGACCTTGTGCTGGTAGGCGTCGGGCACGGCGAAGAAGGAGAAGACCAGCGCGAAGACGAAGACGTTGTCGATCGACAGGGCCTTTTCGATCAGGTAGCCGGCGTAGTACGTCGACGATGCCTCGCCGCCCTGCCACGCCCACAGGATCAGGCCGAAGCCTAGGCCGATGGCGATCCACAGGCCGCTCCACAGCGCGGCCTCGCGGAAGCCGATCACGTGGTTGTCGCGGTGGGCGATCAGGTCGATGGCGAGCATCACGCCGATGGCGAGCGTGACCGCAGCCCATACCCACAGTGGGACGGTGAACGACAGTTCATTCATGGTGGATCGGCTTCCTCGTGCGGGGCGTAATGGCAAGGGCGGACAAGAAGGTGGGAGTAGTGCCCCGGGCCTGGCGGGCTTCGGAGGGCTGCCGGGCCCGGGCGCTGATTCAGTTCGTCCAGGCGTTCACCTCCCCGGTTCAGGCGGGCCGGCGGACAGCGGTGCGGCGGCGGCGCGGGCGCAGTGCGAGGGCGAGGCGCAGGCCGCCGACGACCAGGTCCACGGGGTGCGAGCGCGTGCAGGCCGTTCATCACGCCTCGATCCGTCGTGCTGTGGACAGACGGCGCTGGGCGAACGTCCACACCTTGCGCACCCCCGCGGGCGACAGGTCCGCCGGAGCCAGCTCCACGTCGGCGACAGGTACGGCCTGGCGGGTGGGTGCGACGGCGTAGACGAAGGGGCCGCCGCGTACGGCGGAGGCTTCGATCAGGCTGTGCGCGTCCAGACCGGCCGGTCCCCGGCTGGAGGCCACCACCAGCGGTGAATGGTGGCGTGCGGCCAGGGCCAGCACACCGTCCGCGTCCCGCAGCCTGGGCTGCCCGCCGCTCTCGGCCGGGACGCGGTGAGCGACCGGGATGTAGCCGACCCCGGCCGCACGCAGCCGGGGCAGCACCCGGGCCAGGAACACCGGCGCTGCCTGCGCGTCCGCACGGGGGCGCTCCGGGGATCTGCGACGGCGTGGGCAGGACGGCGACCAGCAGCACCGGAGTCTTGCGGGGAGCGGCCAGCCGCACGGCCGCGTCCACCACGGCCAGGTCGTCGGGACCATTGGTCACCAGCGCGGTGACCGGGTGCGGCAGGGACAGCGGCAGCACAGGAGAGCCGGTGTCTGCCGGGCGGGTCAGGGTCGGGATGGAGGTCTGGGAGGACATCAGGACCCCCTTTCGGCAGGGTCGAAGAGGGTGGTGAGGGCGCGTCCAGCGGCACCTGCCCCTCTGATTCCCATCAGCAGTTACGCGAAAACTTTTTCGTAAATCTATTTTCGCGAAACTTTGTTGATCATGCGAAGTCGGCTTCGTATGATGAAGGCCATGAGCCAGCCCTCCAGCCCGCGCGGCGGCCAGTGGACCTTCCTGACCAACCATGCCCGGGTCCTGATCGCCCTCGCCCGCGACCCCGAGGCGCGCGGACGTGACGTCGCCGACGCCATCGGCATCACCGAACGCGCCGTCCAACTGATCGTCGCCGACCTCGAAGCGGCCGGATACCTCACCCGCGAGCGCGTCGGCCGCCGAAACCGCTACACCATCGATCCCACTGTCGCCCTGCGCCATCCCAGCGAGGCCGACCACCCCGTCGGCGACCTCCTGGCCACCTTCCTGCATCGCGAGGACGCTCCCGTCGCCGATTCCCAACGTACGGCCTCGTAACCGGCGCTCCCCGGGCAGCCGGCACCGGGGAGTGCGGCAGCCGGTCCCGGCCGTCCTCTCCCTGTGGGGCGGCGGGACCGATTCCTCTTGCCCGAGGCTCAGCGGGGCGGGCAGGGCACGGCCAGCGGCGCCCACGGCACCGGCGGGACCGCGTGCACGAACGGGCCGCCACGGATGGCGGCGGCCTCCATCACCGTGCACGCATCCAGCCCCGCCGGCCCGCTGTGCGATACCACCAGCAGCGAGCAGCCGTTGAGGATCGCCGCGTCCAGCAGTGCCTTCGCCGCATGCAGCCGCCCGCCGCCGCGCGCAGCGGGACGGTGGTAGACGGCCGACCGATGGGCGATCCCCGCACGGGCCAGGCGCGGCAGGGCCCGCCCGACCACCGCACGGACCGCCGTCGAGTCCGGGCGGATGGTCTCGGTCCTGGGCGGCGGTGGAGGCAGCACCGCAATCAGCAGCAGCGGTGCACCGCGTGAGGTGGCGAGCCGGACGGCCGTGTCCACCACGGCGGTGTCATCGAGACGGTCGGCCAGCACCGCGGCCACCGGGAACCGCCGGCGGGCGACCGGGGCGGTGGCATCCGACGCGGGTGAGAAGCTCGGGCGAGTGGTATTCATGACGATCGCGCTTTCCGGGAGAAGTGGAGGGGACGCTTCCAGCCTCCCGGTCATGCCGAAAGTACGTCAACATTTACGCGAAAGATTTTTCGCGTAACCTCTATCGCACATATCTGAGGACCGAGGCCCCGGCCGGGCCGGAGATCATCGTCCCGCGCCGACCGACCCGGGTCGACCTCCGCCGGGCCTGGCGGCACCGCCGATCCCGAGCTGATGGAACGCCTTCAGTGGCAGGTACTCGGCCCCGCCGCCACCGACATGGTGGACACGCCCGTTGCGCAGACCGAGGGTCAGGCGGACGACGTTGTGGCGGCGCTGCTGGCGCAGGCCCGACAAGGAGGGGGACGCGTGATCCCGCTGCCACCGCACCGTACGAAAGGGCCCGGCGTGCTTGGAGCTGAAGGCCCGGGCCAGGCCGGGCTGTTCGGCCGCCGGCCCGGCCCCCGGGGGCGCCCGACGAGGAGGCATCCGACCAGCAACCGGCGATCAGGACACCCGGCTACTGGGCCGAAATCAATCTCGGCGTCAACGGCTGTGCCGATGCCACCGAAGCAGGTAGACCTCCGGCCAGGATCAACGGTTCAGCGTTAGCCGCTGTAACCGATGTTCCCGCTGGCCACCGGCTGTGGGGCGTGACCCTCCCGAGCGCGGAACGGGCCTGAACGCGCGACCGCCCCCTCTTCGGCTTCGAAACGGGGGCGGTCGTCGTTGGACGGTTACCAGCCTCGTGCGCGCCACTCCGCGAGGTGGGGCCGCTCCGTGCCGATGGTGGTGTCGTTGCCGTGGCCGGGGTAGATCCACGTCTCGTCGGGCAGGACGTCGAAGAGCTTGGTCTCCAGGCCGCCCATCAGGGAGTCGAACTCTTCCGGAAGTGTTGTCCGACCAGGCCCCCCCGGGAAGAGACAGTCCCCGGTGAAGACGTGCGGGTGGCCGTGCGGGTCGTCGTAGACCAGCGCGATCGAACCCGGGGTGTGCCCGACCAGATGGCGCGCGGTGAGCTCCACGCGCCCCACCCGGATCACGTCGCCGTCGTCGACGAGGACATCCGTCGGCACGGGGATGCCGTCGGCGTCCTCCCGCCCGGCGTACGTACGCGCGCGCGTGGCCGCCACGACGTCGGCGAGCGCCTGCCAGTGGTCGCCGTGCTGATGCGTGGTGACGACGGACGCGATGCCGTCGTCACCGATCATGCCGAGCAGGGTCTGCGCCTCGTTGGCGGCGTCGATCAGGAGCTGCTCGTCCGTGGCCCGGCAGCGCAGCAGATAGGCGTTGTTGTCCATCGGACCCACCGCGATCTTGGTGATCATCAGGTCCTTGAGTTCGTGCACGTCCGCCGGTCCGCCGACCGTCACCTCACCGCTGTACGTCATGGCGGCAGCCTATAGCGGGGAGGCGGCCCGGGACCGTGTCCACGTGCTACAGCGGGGGGAGCGCCGGCAGCGCGCCGCCCTTCACCGTCAGCCCGGAGCCGTCGCGTCGGCCGGCGAGCCAGCCGAGCAGATCGGCGGCCGTCCCCTCCACCACGATCGGGCCGCCGGCTGTGCCGCCGCCCGTGGTCCAGCTCCGGCCGCCCTCGGCGACCAGGCTGGTGGAGGGCACGTTCCGGTGCCCGGCGAAGCGCTCCGCGAGGAAGTCGATCTCCCGTTCGGTGAAATCCGCCGGAAGATCCTCCAGCTCGTACCCGATCCCGAGGTCCACGTGGTGGAGGCCGACCTCGGCCCAGCGCCGGAACGGCACCCGGGAGGCGGAGTCGGTCACACCGTTGCGCAGCTCCACGGTGCGTGACCAGTCCGCGGGAGCGGCCCCCACCGCCTGGAAACGGGCGTCGCTCTCGCGCAGGTCGGCGAGCTGGACGTCGAGGGCGCGCGGGGCGTCCCGCTCGATGTCGGCGTCCCTGGCCTGCGCGGAGGCGTACATGGGACGTCCCTCCAGGACGTTCACGAGCGCATCCGCATTGCGGGCGAGGTGGGCCAGGACATGACCGCGGGTCCAGCCGGGAAGCCGTGACGGCTCAGCGGCGGACGCGTTGTCCAGTGCGCCGGCTGCGGCGAGGAGTCGCTCGGTCGCGTCTAGTACGGACGCCAGGTCACGCGCGTGATCAATCATGGGGCCGACCCTAGCTCCGCCACTCCTTCGGGTGAAGGTGGCGGACTGGGACCGCAAATCGAATGTGCGTGCTATATGGTCGGGTGCGGCGTCGGGCATGCTGGATGACCGGGGATTGTTATGCAACCGGGAATCCGACCGGCGTTGTCAGTGGCTCCCCCTAGTCTGAAGAAGGACGGGGGCCCCGCCCCTGTCACTTCTCTCAAGAAAGGTGCGGACCGGCGTGGCCGACCGTCTCATCGTCCGTGGCGCGCGCGAGCACAACCTCAAGAATGTCTCGCTCGACCTGCCACGCGACTCGCTCATCGTCTTCACGGGCCTGTCGGGGTCGGGCAAGTCCTCGCTGGCGTTCGACACGATCTTCGCCGAGGGCCAGCGGCGTTACGTGGAGTCGCTCTCCTCGTACGCCCGGCAGTTCCTCGGCCAGATGGACAAGCCGGACGTCGACTTCATCGAGGGCCTCTCCCCGGCGGTCTCCATCGACCAGAAGTCGACCTCGCGCAACCCGCGCTCGACGGTCGGCACCATCACCGAGGTCTACGACTACCTGCGCCTGCTCTTCGCGCGCATCGGCAAGCCGCACTGTCCCGAGTGCGGCCGCCCCATCTCGCGCCAGTCGCCGCAGGCCATCGTCGACAAGGTCCTGGAGCTGCCGGAGGGCAGCCGCTTCCAGGTGCTCTCGCCGCTGGTGCGCGAGCGCAAGGGAGAGTTCGTCGACCTGTTCGCCGACCTCCAGACCAAGGGGTACAGCCGCGCGCGCGTCGACGGCCGGACCGTCCAGCTCTCCGACCCGCCCACGCTGAAGAAGCAGGAGAAGCACACCATCGAGGTGGTCGTCGACCGCCTCACGGTGAAGGACTCCGCCAAGCGCCGTCTCACCGACTCCGTGGAGACCGCGCTGGGCCTGTCCGGCGGCATGGTCGTGCTCGACTTCGTCGACCTCCCCGAGGACGACCCCGAGCGCGAGCGCATGTACTCGGAGCACCTGTACTGCCCGTACGACGACCTGTCCTTCGAGGAGCTGGAGCCCCGCTCCTTCTCCTTCAACTCGCCCTTCGGCGCCTGCCCCGAGTGCACCGGCATCGGTACGCGCATGGAGGTCGACGCGGAGCTGATCGTCCCGGACGAGGACAAGTCCCTCGACGAGGGCGCCATCCACCCCTGGTCGCACGGGCACACCAAGGACTACTTCGGCCGCCTGATCGGCGCCCTCGCGGACGCGCTCGGGTTCCGGACGGACATCCCCTTCGCCGGTCTGCCGCAGCGGGCCAAGAAGGCCCTGCTCTACGGCCACAAGACGCAGATCGAGGTCCGGTACCGCAACAGGTACGGACGCGAGCGCGTCTACACCACGGCCTTCGAGGGCGCGGTCCCCTTCGTCAAGCGCCGGCACAGCGAGGCCGAGAGCGACGCCAGCCGCGAGCGGTTCGAGGGCTACATGCGCGAGGTGCCCTGCCCCGCCTGTGAGGGCACGCGTCTGAAGCCGATCGTCCTCGCTGTCACGATCATGGAGAAGTCGATCGCCGAGGTCTCCGGCATGTCCATCAGCGACTGCGCGGAGTTCCTGGGCGAGCTGAAGCTCAGCGCCCGCGACAAGAAGATCGCCGAGCGGGTGCTGAAGGAGGTCAACGAGCGGCTGCGGTTCCTGGTCGACGTCGGCCTCGACTACCTGTCGCTGAACCGCGCGGCGGGCACGCTCTCCGGTGGTGAGGCCCAGCGCATCCGCCTGGCCACACAGATCGGCTCCGGCCTGGTCGGCGTCCTGTACGTCCTGGACGAGCCGTCCATCGGTCTGCACCAGCGGGACAACCACCGGCTGATCGAGACCCTGGTCCGGCTCCGGGACATGGGCAACACGCTCATCGTCGTCGAGCACGACGAGGACACCATCAAGGTCGCCGACTGGGTCGTCGACATCGGCCCGGGCGCGGGCGAGCACGGCGGGAAGGTCGTGCACAGCGGCTCCCTCAAGGAACTGCTCGCCAATGCCGAGTCGCAGACCGGCCAGTACCTGTCCGGCAAGAAGTCCATCCCGCTGCCCGACATCCGGCGCCCGCAGGACCCGTCCCGCCGGCTCACCGTGCACGGTGCGCGCGAGAACAACCTCCAGGACATCGACGTGTCCTTCCCGCTGGGCGTGTTCACGGCTGTCACCGGGGTGTCCGGCTCCGGCAAGTCGACGCTGGTCAACGACATCCTGTACACGCACCTGGCCCGCGAACTGAACGGTGCGAGGAACGTCCCCGGACGGCACACGCGCGTGGACGGCGACGACCTCGTCGACAAGGTCGTGCACGTCGACCAGTCGCCCATCGGCCGGACCCCGCGGTCCAACCCGGCGACGTACACCGGCGTCTTCGACCACGTCCGCAAGCTGTTCGCCGAGACGACCGAGGCGAAGGTCCGCGGCTACCTGCCCGGCCGCTTCTCCTTCAACGTCAAGGGCGGCCGCTGCGAGAACTGCGCGGGCGACGGCACCATCAAGATCGAGATGAACTTCCTCCCGGACGTCTACGTGCCGTGCGAGGTCTGCCACGGCGCCCGCTACAACCGGGAGACGCTGGAGGTCCACTACAAGGGCAAGTCCATCGCCGACGTCCTGAACATGCCGATCGAGGAGGCGACGGAGTTCTTCGAGGCCGTCCCCGCGATCGCCCGCCACCTCAACACGCTGAAGGACGTCGGACTCGGCTATGTCCGGCTCGGGCAGTCCGCGACCACCTTGTCCGGCGGTGAGGCCCAGCGCGTGAAGCTCGCCAGCGAACTGCAGCGCCGTTCCACCGGCCGTACGGTCTACGTCCTGGACGAGCCGACCACCGGTCTGCACTTCGAGGACATCAGCAAGCTGCTGAAGGTGCTGTCCGGCCTGGTCGACAAGGGCAACACGGTCATCGTCATCGAGCACAACCTCGACGTGATCAAGACCGCCGACTGGATCGTCGACATGGGGCCGGAGGGCGGCGCCGGCGGCGGTCTCGTCGTCGCCGAGGGCACGCCGGAGGAGGTCGCCGGCGTTCCGGCCAGCCACACCGGCAAGTTCCTGCGCGAGGTCCTCGGCGCCGAGCGGATCAGCGACGCGGCCTCGGTGCCGGCCCCGCGCAGGACGGCGGCCAAGAAGACGGTCGCGGCCAAGACGACCGCCAGGAAGACGGCCACGGCCCGGACGACCAGGACCGCCAACAACAAGGCGTCGGACAAGGCGGCCGCGGTCACGAAGAAGGCGGCACCCGCGAAGAAGACGACACGGGCGCGCAAGGCGTGAGCCCGGCGGCCACGTCCTGACAAGTCCTCAGAAGCACGGCGCCCCGCGGGAACTTCCCGCGGGGCGCCGCTCGTTCCACCATCAGCCGCCACGGCCCTGCGGTTCGCCAGGTCCCGCGAACCGTGCGGCAGGCCGAACCTTGACAACAGCACCAGTGTCGCAAGAGTCCCTAGAAGTCCCCGAGTTCGGCGGCGAACGGCGGTTCCGCCCCCGCCCGTGAGCAGGTCACCGCCGCCGCGCGCGCCGCGAACCGCAGCAGCCGTGTCCAGCCGTCGGCGCCCAGGCCGGCGAGCCCCTCGGGGGAGAGGGCGTCCTGTGTGGACAGGCCGTGCAGCAGGGCCGCGTTCACCGTGTCGCCGGCGCCGATGGTGTCGACGACCTGCACCTTCTCGCCCGGCACGGAGTGCTCGGCGCCGTCCCGGGTGAAGGCCGTCAGCCCGTCGCCGCCCCGGGTGAGCACGACGGCCGAAGGTCCCGCGGCCAGCCACTCGCGCGGGGTGCCACCCAGCCACTCCGCGTCCTCCTCCGAGACCTTCAGCAGCGTCACCGCAGGCAGCCAGCTCCTGAACCGTGCCCGGTAGGCGTCCGCGTCGGGGATCAGACCGGCCCGGATGTTCGGGTCGAGTGCGGTGAAGAGCCCCCGCGCCGCCGCGGTCCGCATCAGCTCCTCGTAGGCGCTCGCTCCCGGTTCCAGGACGAGCGAGCAGGTGCCGAAGGACACCGCCCGGGCCGGGGCGGGCAGGTCGGCGGGAGCCGTGAACAGGCGGTCGGCGGTGCCCTCGACATAGAAGGAGTAGGCGGCCGAGCCGTTCCAGTCGAGGGTGGCGACCGCGAGGGTGGTCGGCTCCGCGCCGCGCTGCACACCCGTGACGTCCACGTCCGCTCGTCGCAGCCCGTCGAGCAGGGCCTCGCCGAAGGCGTCGTACGACGTGCGGGAGCAGAAGGCCGTGGGGGAGCCGAGACGGCCGAGGGCCACGGCCGTGTTGTACGGGCCGCCGCCGAGCGCCGGCTGCAGCCCCGCGAGGGCACCGGTGCCCTGCGGTACCAGGTCGATCAGTGCCTCACCGGCGACGACGATCACGATTCGGTTCCTTTCCTGGGCTGGTCGGCAGCCCGCGCGGGCCGCTCCGGGCAGCCGCACGACGTGCGGTGGACGAAGGCACAGGGCAGTCGCACGGTCCGGGCCGGCCGGTCCGGTGCGGCGAGACGGTCCAGCAGCACCCGTACGGCCCGCGCGCCGATCTCTCTGCTGGGCTGGGCGATCGCGGTGAGCCGGGGCGAGAACAGGTCCGCCCAGGCGAAGTCGTCGAAACAGCACAGGGCGACGTCGTCAGGCACGTTCAGGCCGCGTGCGCGCAGGGCACGCAGGGCGCCGATGGTCATCGCGTTGTTGGCGGTGACCAGCGCGGTGGGCGGCACCGGCAGGGACAGCACGGCGGTCGTGGCCCGTTCGCCGCCTGCCGCCTCCGAGTCGCCGTGGACCAGGAGCCGTTCGTCGTAGGGCAACCCGGCGGCGGCGAGGCCGTGCCGGTACCCGGTGATCCGCTCACGCGTCGTGCTGAACCCCCGCCGGCCCGCCACCAGACCGATCCCGCGGTGGCCGAGCCCGGCGAGATGGGCGACCAGCTGTGCCATGGGGGCCGCGTTCTCGGTGCAGACCTGGTCGAAGGCGAAGGAGTGGCCGGCCGGTGCCTCGACC
>NZ_JBHYKH010000200.1:13407-14938 GCF_042741275.1 Streptomyces sp. NPDC058964 | reverse complement strand
ATGGCCACCGTGCTGTACCACCTCCACACCGCGGCGGTGGAGCCCGACCGGGCCAACGTCTTCGACACGGACCTGCTCGCCCGCCGGCTCACCGACGCCACCCGCTGGCTGCGCGAGCAGCCCGAGGCCCGGGAGCTGGCCGTCGGATACTTCGGCGCGAGCACCGGCGCGGCCGCCGCGCTCTGGGCCGCCGCCGAGCCGGGGTCGCGGATCGCCGCGGTCGTCTCCCGCGGCGGCAGGCCCGATCTCGCCGGACCGCGGCTGCCGGCGGTGACGGCGCCCACGCTGCTGATCGTCGGGGGCCACGACCAACTGGTTCTCGGTCTCAACCGCGAGGCACAGTCCCGGCTGCGCTGCGAGAACGAGCTCGCGGTCGTCCCGGGCGCCACCCACCTCTTCGAGGAACCCGGTGCGCTGGAGAAGGTCACGGACCTGGCCCGTGGGTGGTTCACCGACCACATGGCCCCGGCCGCTCACGCGGCGGGCCGATTCTGACCGCGGGGCCGAACAGGCGCGGCTGTTCAGGCGCGGTGCGGTGGCACGGTCTCCGTGCCACCTGCCCGCTGTACTGCTCGCTCCGAGCCGAATCAGGCGGTGTGCCCGCCTGCTGACCGTGCGCGGGCAACACTGCGCTTCCGGCCGGGCACGGCATCGGGCTCAGGTGACGGGCCCCTGCTCGACGGGGGAGATCAGGCCGTCATGGCCGTCGTGGCGGTGGCAGACGATGTCTCCCCGCCCGGTGGTGGCGTCGGCGAAGAACACGAACGGGAATCCTGAGTCCCCGCTTTTCCCGGCGGCCGCGAGCCCGGGCGGCCTCTGACCGGACGGCCCCCATCAGGGCCATTCGACCCCTGCCCCCCGGGAACGACCGGGTTGAGGCTGGTAGACGGGGTTCATGCCGACCGAAGGGCGTGGGACAGGTGATCACACGAGGGCGGATGCCGCACCGGCACCTGACGCCGCCCGCCAAGCCAGGGCCGCCGCGCGAACCGCCGCCCACGCCTCCGTCACGGCAACCGGAACAGGCCGGCGGACGGTGGATCTTCTGGTGGATCCTGATGACCCTCGTCATCGTCCTGCTGCTCTCTCGCGCCCGTTCCGGGCCGCACACGACCCCGCTGCCCTACAGCGACTTCGTCGGCAGGGTCGGCGCCAGCCAGGTGCAGACGGTCGACATCAACGACAAGGGCGCGGTCAGCGGCACCCTGAAGGACGGCACGAAGTTCACCACCCAGATCCCCACCGCGCTGGGCACCGGGGCCCAGCTACAGCAGCAGCTGACCTCGCACCACGTGCAGATCAAGGCCAGCCAGAGCAGCGGTGGCGGCTCGGCGTGGCTGTCCGTGCTCTTCACGTTCCTGCCGTTCCTGCTGCTGATCGGCTTCTTCGTGTGGATGGGACGCCGTGCCGCGGGGTCGGTGACCGGCGGGCTGAGCGCCATCGGACGCTCGCGTGCAAAGATCATCGAGGCTGAGCGGCCCACCACCGGCTTCGACGACATCGCCGGCTATGACGGGGTCAAGCAAGAGAT
>NZ_JBHYKH010000200.1:13070-13397 GCF_042741275.1 Streptomyces sp. NPDC058964 | reverse complement strand
CAAAATTCTTGGTGGGGCCCCCGCCCCCCCGGGGGTTGCCCGACCTCGGGGGGGTCGGGGGGGCCCACTCGGTGGGGGGGGTCTTCCCCCCCCACTTCCTGCGCAATCCCTCCCGTTACACCGCCGCAGGGGCCAAGGGCCCCCGTGGCGTGATCATGGTGGGGCCGCCCGGCACCGGCAAGACGCTCCTCGCGCGAGCGGTCGCGGGCGAGGCGGACGTGCCGTTCCTGTCGGTGACCGGCTCCGCGTTCGTGGAGATGTTCGTCGGGGTCGGCGCCTCCCGAGTGCGCGACCTGTTCGGCGAAGCCCGCAAACGCGCCCCGTCGA
>NZ_JBHYKH010000200.1:484-13060 GCF_042741275.1 Streptomyces sp. NPDC058964 | reverse complement strand
ACCTCCCCCCCCACCCCCCCCCCCGCGTTTGTTCCATGTTATTGGGGTGTGGGTTTGTTTAAAACCCCACCGGTTCGGCGAAGCCCGCAAACGCGCCCCGTCGATCATCTTCATCGACGAGATCGACGCGCTTGGGTCACGTCGCACCGGCACGACGCGGCTGGGCGGCAACGACGAGCGCGAGCAGACCCTCAACCAGCTGCTGTCCGAGATGGATGGCTTCGACCAGTTCAGCGGCATCGTCGTCCTCGCCGCCACCAACCGGCCCGACGCCCTCGACCCGGCCCTGCTGCGCCCTGGCCGCTTCGACCGCCAGGTCACCGTGCCGCTGCCCAACCAGGCCGAGCGGGCCGCGATCCTCGCCGTCCACGCCCGTTTCATGAAACTGGCTCCGGACGTCGACCTGGATGCCGTGGCGCGCGCTACGCCGGGGTTCTCGGGCGCGGATCTCGCAAACCTGGTCAACGAGGGCGCCATCAACGCCGTACGCAACGACCGCACTCTGATCGAACCGCACGACCTGGATACCGCTCGCGACCGTGTGCTGCTGGGACGCCGGGAGTCCTCCAACGCCCTGCTCCCCGAGGAACGCCGCTCGGTGGCTGTCCACGAATCGGGCCACGCCCTGGTCGCGGCACTGTGCGAGCACGCCGACCCAGTGGCGAAAGTCACCATCCTGCCCGCCGGCGTCACGCTGGGGGTCACCGAGCAACTCCCTGAGGCGGAACGCCACTTGTACAGCGAGAGTTACCTGACGGACCTTCTGGCGGTGCGTCTGGGCGGGCGCGCGGCCGAGCTCGTGGTCTTCGGCGAGGGATCGACAGGAGCCGCCAACGATCTGGCCGGAGCCACCGAGATCGCCACCCGCATGGTCCGCGAGTTCGGCCTCTCCCCCGAACTCGGACCGATCGGCTACTCCTCCCCCCACCCGCAGTTTCTCGGCGAGACCACCGAGGAGCCCGGCCGCCCACGGTACTCGGAGCAGACCCAGCGCCACGTCGACGAGGAGGTCGCCCGCCTGCTGCGCCAGGCCGAACAGCGCGCGATCACGCTGCTGCGGGGTCACCGGCCCGCCCTGGAACGCCTGGCCGAACAACTGATCACCCATGAGACCGTCGACGGCTCCGTCGTCCTGGACGCCCTCCGCCAGGACGCCCTCGGCCAGGAAGTCAGCCGGACGGACGGAAGAGACCGCAGCCACGCCTTCAACGCATCATCGCGGCACGGGCGTCCGGAGCCGGGAACGCCCACTCCGCCCCGGTGACCGTCGACCACGTTGCCGGGCCGCTGCGGGCGGTCCGACCCGCCTGTGCCGCCGCATCCCTCACCGGATCGCCGTGGCGCCGGCCCCGCCCGGCTGATTCCGCCGGGCTTCTGTTTCCAGAGATAGTAGCCATGTACATAGTATCCATGTACTGTATTTGCCATGAGCAACGGTTCCGAAGGAGCCACGCCCGGCTTCCTGGTGTGGCGGCTGTCGATGAAGTGGCGGGTCGCGGTCGACCGCGCGGTGGCCCCGCTGGGACTCACGCACGCGCAGTACTCGCTGGTGGCGTCCCTCTACGGCATGCACCGCTCCGGCCTGCGGCCCAGTCAGCGCCGCCTCGCCGACCACACCGGCCTGGAGGCCCTGTACGTGTCCAGGCTCGCCCGGAGCCTGGAGTCGGCGGGACTCCTCGAGCGCGCCAGGGATCCACAGGACCCGCGCGCCGTCCAGCTCGCACTCACCGAGCGGGGCCGGGAGGTGACCCGGCAGGCGATCGACGTCGTCCGGGGACTGCTGCGGCAGCTGCTGGAGCCGCTCGGCGGACCCGACAGCGAGCGGGCGCGGGAGTTCACCCGTGACCTGGCGACCCTCCTCGACGCCCCCCTCGACCCGTTCGGCACGCACGACAACGAGAAGGAGCAGTCATGACCACCACCCCCGTCGTCGACGCCCGTGTCATCGGCCTGGCCCACTACGCCTCGCGCGCCGTCCTGGAAGGCGTCCTGGTCCCGTACGGCGTCAGCTTCCGGCAGAACGTCGCCCTGCGGCTCGCCGCCCTCGCGGACGGCCCGTCCGGGCGGGACGCCCTCGTCGACGGCATCGTCGGCACCCTGAAGGTCGACGCGTCCGACGCGCACGGCACGGTCGACGAGCTGGTCTCCGCGGGGCTGCTGACCGAGGAGGAGCCGTCGCGCATCCGGATCACGGACGCCGGACGGCAGCTGTACGCCAAGGTCTCGGCCGAGACCGGGGCGGTCGCGGCCCGGATCTACGCGGGCATCCCCGAGGAGGACCGGGTCGTCGCCGGCCGGGTCCTGACCCTGATCACGGAGCGGGCGAACGCCGAGCTGACCACCCTCAAGAAATAGTGGAATATTCAACCATCAGGTCCCGTTGTCGGCGTCGAAGGAGGTCACGAGTGGAGACCCAGATGGAGACGACGTACTACGACCACGGAACGGCGGCGGAGCGCTGGGAGCGCGCGCGGCAGTTCTTCGACGCCAAGGACCATGCGGGTGCGGCGCGTGTCCTGGCCGGGCTGGTCGAGGAGGTGCCGGAGCAGACGGGACCCCGGCTGCTGCTGGCGCGGGCCTACTACCACTCGGCCCAACTGCACCGCGCCGAAGCTGAGTTGCGAGTCATCGTCGAGCGCGACCCGGTGGAGTACTACGCCCGGCTGATGCTGGGCCGCACGCTCCAGCGGCAGGCACGGCACGAGGAGGCGGAGCGGCACCTGCGCATCGCCTCCGCACTCGCGGGCGACTTCGGCCGCGGCTGAGCGGAACTCCCGCGCACGGGGGCCCGGTTCACCGACCGGAACCGGGGGGCGGGGAGCCTCGTCCGTGGCGGTCGGGGGAGCGGTGGACACCGGCGGGCTTCTCCGGGGACTCGTTCCTCGGGGGATGACGGTCCAGTAGTCGGAACGCGCGGGGCCCGAGTTCCCGGCACCCGAAGTGACCTGTGTCACGCGCGGGTTGTGGAGGCCGTGGCATGCTGACGCGATGGCATCTCCCAGTGACCGCGCCGACCGCGCCGCTCGCGCACCGCTCGCCGAGCGGGTCGAGCAACTCCTCGCCGGTGAGGGCCCGCTGCCCATCGTCGCGGCCGGCGAGCCGGTCCTGCGGCGCGGCACGGAACCCTTCGACGGACAACTGGAGCCCGCTCTGCTGGCGCGTTTCGTCGAGGCCCTGCGCGTCACCATGCACGCGGCCCCGGGCGTCGGCCTCGCCGCGCCGCAGGTCGGGGTGGAACTGCGCATCGCGGTCATCGAGGATCCGGCGCCGGTGACGGAGGAGGTACGGCTGGCCCGCGGCCGGGTGCCGCAGCCGTTCCGGGTGCTCGTCAACCCGTCGTACGAGCCGCTCGGCACCGCCCGCGCCGCGTTCTTCGAGGGCTGCCTGAGCGTGCCGGGCTGGCAGGCCGTGGTGGCCCGCCACGCCCAGGTCCGGCTCAGGGCCGAGGACGAGACGGGCCGCACGGTCGACGAGGTCTTCACCGGCTGGCCGGCCCGGATCGTCCAGCACGAGACCGACCACCTCGACGGAATGCTCTACCTCGACCACGCGGAACTCCGCTCGCTGTCGTCCGGCCGGGCGATGGCGGAGCGGTGGGCGCAGCCGACGCCGGAAGCCGCCGCGGCGGCCCTCGGCTTCCCCCTCCCCTAGGCACTCGGGGCGACCGGGTCCTCCGGTCCGCCTCGGGTGGCACCCCGGCACAGGCCCGCGCTCCGGCGGGGGCCCGTGCATCCGGCGGGAGCACCCGTCAGGCGCTGTCCCGGTACGCCTCCAGCAGCCGCAGCCACACCTCACTGACGGTCGGATACGACGGCACCGCGTGCCACAGACGGCCGACCGGGACCTGGCCGGCGATCGCGACCGACGCCGAGTGGATCAGCTCGCCGACGCCGGGGCCGACGAAGGTGACCCCGCGCAGGGTCTCTGCGTCCAGGTCGACGACCATGCGGGCGCGGCCCCGGTAGCCATCGGCGTACAGGCCCGCTCCGGCGACCGAGGAGAACTCGACGTCGACGGCCCGGACGCGGTGTCCTGCCTGTTCCGCCTCCGCGAGGGAGAGACCGACGGCGGCGGCCTCGGGGTCGGTGAAGACGACCTGGGGCACGGCGTCGTGGTCGGCGGTGGCGGTGTGCGCGTCCCAGGGTGCCGGGTCCAGGAGCGGATCGCCGCAGGCCCGGGCGGCGATGGCGGCTCCCGCGATACGGGCCTGGTACTTGCCCTGGTGGGTGAGGAGAGCGCGGTGGTTGACGTCACCGACCGCGTACAGCCAGTCGCTGCCGATGACGCGGAGGCTGTCGTCGACCGGCAGCCAGGAGCCGGGTTCCAGGCCGACGGTGTCGAGGCCGATGTCGTCGGTGCGCGGGACGCGGCCGGTGGCGAAGAGGACCTCGTCGGCCTCGATGCGGTCACCGGCGTCGGTGACGGCGACGACCGTGCCGTTCTCCCGGGTCACGGAGGCGACGGAGGTGGCGGTACGGACGTCGGCGCCCGCCTCCGTGAGAGCCTCGGCGACGAGTTCGCCGGCGAAGGGCTCCATGCGGGACAGCAGACCCTTGCCCCGGACCAGGAGGGTGACCTGGGATCCGAGGGCCTGCCAGGCGGTGGCCATCTCGGTGGCGACCACACCGCCGCCCACCACGATCAGCCGGCCGGGGACGGTCCGGGCGCTGGTGGCCTCGCGGCTGGTCCAGGGCTTCACGCCGGCGAGTCCGGGCAGGCCGGGCAGTTGGGCGCCGGTGCCGGTGCACACGGCGACGGCATGGTGGGCGGTGAGAGTCGTGAGCTCGCCGTCGGGGCCGGTCACGGTGACCGTGCGGGGTCCGGCGAGGCGGCCGTGGCCTCGGTACAGGTCGGCGCCGATGCCCTCCAGCCAGCGGACCTGTCCGTCGTCCTGCCAGTGCGAGGTGTAGTCGTTGCGGCGGGCGAGGACCGCTGCCGTGTCGAGGGGGCCCTGGACCGCCTGGCTCAGTCCCGGCAGTCGGCGGGCGTCGGCGCGGGCGATGACCGGGCGCAGCAGGGCCTTGCTGGGCATGCAGGCCCAGTACGAGCACTCGCCGCCGACCAGCTCGCTCTCCACGACCGCGGTGGTCAGACCGGCCGCGCGGGTCCGGTCGGCCACGTTCTCCCCCACGGGCCCGGCCCCGAGCACCACGACGTCGTACGCGATGGTTTCCGTTTCCGTCATGGGCTCAGTCTCGTGGGTGGTGTGCGCTGCGGCCACACGGGTACGTGCGCGGAATAGGTACCCGGGCCGCCGTGTTGTGCGGACGGTTTCGCCCCCACAGCAGGAAGAAGGAATCGCGCATGAGCAGCACCGTGGAGCTCACCAAGGAGAACTTCGACCAGATGGTCACGGACAACGAGTTCGTCCTGATCGACTTCTGGGCGTCCTGGTGCGGGCCGTGCCGTATGTTCGCCCCGGTCTACGAGAAGGCCGCGCAGGAGAACCCGGACCTGGTGTTCGGCAAGGTCGACACCGAGGCGCAGCCGGAACTGGCCGCGGCCTTCGGTATCCAGTCCATTCCGACGCTGATGATCGTCCGCGACCAGGTCGCCGTGTTCGCGCAGCCGGGCGCGCTGCCCGAGGCCGCCCTGACGGACGTCATCGGGCAGGCCCGGAAGCTGGACATGGACGAGGTCCGCAAGAGCATCGCCGAGCAGCAGGCCAAGGCCGAGCAGGACGGCGAGTGACCCTCCGGAAACGGCAGGGCGCCGCCTAGAAGGGACAGGGCGCCACGTCCCCGCGCGCCGTCGTCCAGCGCGGGTCGGTGAAGGCCTCCAGGTTGGCCTCACCGCCGAAGCGGGCGCCGGTGCCGGATGCGGCCAGGCCACCGAAGGGGCCAGTGCCGAGCGTGTCGCCGGGGCGGGCTCGGTGACGGCGTGTTCCGGGCCGGTCAGGGGGTGGGGCTGCCAGGTCTTCGGGTCGAGCAGCGGCATGACGGCTCTCCGATCGGTCACCGAAGGCGGTGCGGCTCACGGCGCGCTGCGGCGTGGCGCGGGCAAGTCCCTTGGCGCACCGTTTGGTTGAGCGCGCAACATCCCGATCACGGATTGCCGGAACAGCGCCGCAGCCGACGGCGGTGAGTCGGCGGCCGGGCCCGTCGTCGGCCGGTGGCGGCCCGTCGGCCGGAGTCCCGTCGTCAGCTGGAGTCCCTTGGCACCACCGACGCGCCCAGCACCTTGTGCGTCTCGGGCGCGGCGGCCGGGTCGCGTACCGCGCGGTCGACCAGTTCGGCCAGCTCGCGGCCGGACGGCAGCTCGATGTGGACCGTGCTGAGCCGGGGCCGCAGCAGCCGGCCGAGCATCAGGTCGTCGGCGCCGATCACGGCCGTGCCCTCGGGGATCCGGATGCCCTCGTCCTGCAGCGCGCGCATCAGCAGCATCGCGTACTCGTCGTTGTACGCGAACACCGCGTCCAGCCCCAGGTCCCGCCAGCGCGCGGCGAGTTCGGCGGCCGCCCGCTCGTCGTGGGAGAGGGGCAGCTCGGTCACCGTGGCGTCGGTTCCGCGCAGCGCCTGGCGCACGCCCTCGAGACGGGGCCGGGAGAAGGCCTCCAGACCGGGCTCCTCGGGTACGACCACTCCGATACGGCGCCTGCCGCGGGCGTGGAGGTGGGTGGCGGCGCAGCGGCCGACGCCGTCGTGATCCATCAGCAGGGCGTGGGCGCCCTCGACGCTCTGCGGGCCGAGGGTGACGACGGCGCGGGCGCCGGAGCGTTTGAGGACGGCGACGCCCTCGGGGCCGAGTCCCGCGCCGGGCACGAGCACGGCCACGGGCCTCAACTCGGCCCAGGCGCGGGCGGCTTCGTCACCGTGCAGGCCGACGGTGCCGTACTGCACGACCGTGTAGTCCAGACGGCCGAGGGCCCACTGGAGCTCGTTGAGGAACTGGCCGTAGAGCGGGCCCACCGGGACGGTCGGGGCGGGCATCAGGACCATACGGCTGTGGCCGGCGCGCAGGCTGCGGGCGGCCGCGTGCGGCACATACCCGAGTTCCTTCGCGGCCTCGTGGACGCGACGCCGCGTCGGCTCGCTGATCCGCACGGCGCTGGTGTTGTTGAGGACGTAGGAGACGGTTGCGCGCGAGACGCCGGCCAGGCGGGCCACATCGGCACTCGTGGGGACGGAGCGCGGTGCGGGCGACGCGGGCGAGGACGTGTTCGGTATCTGCACCATGACGTACCGCATCTTGGCAGAAGCGCGGAACGGAGGGACCGCCGGGGGAACGTGGTTCACGGTTGCACGAACAGGGCATCCCGACCCGCCGGACACGGTCGTCACGAACTTGTGCGCAACGACCGTGTCCAGGGCTGAGCCGGGTTCAGCCGGGCCGCTCCGTAAAGGTCGGCGGCTCCGTACGGGTCACACGGGCGACGAGGTCGGTCCAGCCGGCCTCGAGCCGCTCCATGGGCATCCCGCACTGCCTGGTCAGATGGTGGACCAGGGCCGGATCCAGGTAGGCCAGCAGCGTCTGGGCGAGGAGCTCGCAGTCGGCGTCCGGCAGGATCTGCCGCAGCAGCATCGTGACGTGGGTGTGCAGCGCCCCGACCGAGGGGTGGGAGAAGCGGCGGGTCGGCTCCCGCTGGGCGGCCAGTTGCAGATCCAGTTGTTCGGCCGAGCGGTACAGCACCGCCACGCCGAACGCCCGGAGCCGCTCGACCGGCGGCGCCCCGGGGCCCAGTGGGGGCGGCCCGCCGAGGAAGTCGGCCTGCAGCTGCCTCGACGAGTGGTCGAGCAGCGCCGTCAGCAGCCCGGTGCGGTCGCCGAAGCGCCGGAAGACGGTTCCCTTGCCCACCCGGGCCGCCGCGGCCACCGCCTCCATCGTGACCCCGGCCACCCCGTGCTCGGCGATCAGCCGGCCGGCGGCCTCCAGCAGCTTGGCGCGGTTGCGGGCCGCGTCGGCGCGCAGGCACGGCTCATCGGGCCCCAAGCCGACCTCCAGTAGCCGAGGCGCGCCGAAGGGCTCCTGCTGGGGCTTCGGGAAGGGCGGCGGAGCGCTGGACATGAAGACAGCGTAAAGCACCGGGAAGAAAACTGGACCGCGGTCCGGTTGGACTGCTACAACGGGAAACGGACCCCGGTCCGGATCGTAAACGCAATGTTTCAGCCCCTTGGAGTACCCCATGTCTGTCCGCATCCTTGCGCTCGTCGGCAGCCTCCGCGCCGGTTCGACCAACCGCCGGCTCGCCGAGGCCGCCGTCAAGCACGCTCCCGAGGGCGCCGAGCTCGCGCTGTTCGAGGGGCTGGGCGACATCCCCTTCTACAACGAGGACATCGACGTCGAGGGCAGCGTCCCCGAGGCCGCCGTCCAGCTGCGTGAGGCCGCGCAGGCCGCCGACGCGTTCCTGCTGTTCTCCCCCGAGTACAACGGCACCATCCCGGCCGTTCTGAAGAACGCCATCGACTGGCTGTCCCGCCCGTACGGCGCCGGCGCCTTCGGCGGCAAGCCGGTCGCCGTGGTCGGCACCGCCTTCGGCCAGTTCGGCGGCGCGTGGGCCCAGGACGAAGCCCGCAAGGCCGTGGGCATCGCGGGCGGCAAGGTGCTCGAGGACGTCAAGCTGTCCATCCCCGGCTCGCTGACCCGCTTCGCCGAGACCCACCCGGCCGACGACGCCGAGGTCGCCGCCCAGCTGACCGAGGTCGTGGCGCGTCTGCACGGCAACGTGGGCGCGGCCGCCTGATCCGGCCCGTCGCGAGTCCCCCGTGGGCCGGAGCTCCCCGAGCTCCGGCCCCTTCCGCATGCGCCTCACTCCATCTCGGCCAGCCGCTGGGCCGCCGGAGCGGCGAACCGCTCGATCCACGCGGCGGGCTCACCGAGGAACGGGAAGAGAACGACGGTGTCGATGCCGAGCTTGGTGTAACCGCCGATGTCGCTCAGGAAGGCGTCGAGGTCCTCGGTGGTGGCCGACTCGCCCATGTAGCCGATGGTCTTGCGGATCGCATCGTAGTCGCGGCCCAGCGCGTCGCAGTGCCCGCGCAGCACGTCGAGCTTGTGCCGCAGCTGCTCCGGGGAGGCCGCGATCAGGTTGCAGGCGTCCGCGTACCGGGCGACCAGGCGCAGCGTCTTCTTCTCCCCGGTGCCGCCGATCATGATCTCCGGGTGCGGCGTGCTGATCGGCTCCGGCACGCAGAGCGTCTCGGCCAGGCGGTAGTGCTTCCCCTCGAACGGGCCGTTGTTCTCCGGGTCCCACATCTGCAGGCAGATCCGCAGGGTCTCCTCCAACCGCTCGAACCGCTCCGTGAGCGGCGGGTACGGGACCCCGAGCCCGTGGTGCTCGCGGTCGTACCAGGCCGCGCCGATGCCGAGGGTGGCCCGGCCGCCGGACAGGACGTCGAGCGTGGTGGCGATCTTGGCGAGCAGCCCCGGGTGGCGGTACGTCACACCGGTGACCAGAGCGCCGAGGCGGACGGTGGAGGTCTGGCCCGCGAGATAGCCGAGGGTCGTGTAGGCCTCCAGCATGGGGTCCTCGGCGCCGCCGTTGATCTCCATCTGGAAGTAGTGGTCCATGACGGAGAGCCAGCTCACGCCCGCCGCCTCGGCCGCCGTGCCGGCCGCGGCCAGTTCTGCAGCGAGCGCGGGAGCACCTCCGGAGTGGTTGAACCGGTTGATGTGCACGCCCACCCGCATGTCCGTCTCCGTTCCGCCCAGGCACTCAACGACACCTGCGACATTAGGTCTTGGCGGGCGCTTCGGGCCAAGCCTCTCCAGCGTTCCTGGATCCGGATCCGAGCCGACCGCCGGGCCGGGCAGTGCCCGAGCCGGCCACCTCGGGAGCCGGCATGACCAACGCCGGTCACCCCGAAGGCCCGCCCGGGGAACACCGGGTCCGCGCCGACCGGGCGGTGGTGCAGCCTCGCCCGCGGCGGCGGGCACCCGCATCCACCCCTCACGGGAATCCGGCCGGTGCCGTCTGCGGGCGCTCCGGTTCGCCGCTCTCGGGGCACGGCCGGGCGGTTGCGTGCGTGGCCGCGGTCAGTGCTCCGTGGGCGGGGTGTCCGCTGCGGCCTTCTTGATCGCCTCTCGGACGCGGAAGTACGTGCCGCAGCGGCAGACGTTCTCGATGCGGTCGATGTCGGCGTCGGTCGGCCGGGACGTCCGCTTCAGCAGGGCCGCCGCCGCCATGATCTGTCCCGGCTGGCAGAAGCCGCACTGCGCCACGTCGCAGTCGAGCCAGGCCTGTTGCACGGGGTGCAGGGTGTCGCCGTCGGCCAGGCCCTCGATGGTGGTGACGCTGCGGTCCGCGCAGTCGGCGACGGGTACGACGCAGGGCTGGATCTCCGCGCCGTCGAGGTGGCTGGTGCAGGCGCGGCAGACGCCGACCCCGCAGCCGTACTTGGGGCCGGTGACCCCGAGCAGATCACGCAGCACCCACAGCAGTGGCATGTCGGCGGGCGCCTCGACGGTGACCGGTTTCCCGTTGAGGACGAAGGAGTACGAACGCATCGGAGCCTTCTCGGAGTTGATCGGCGGCTGATCAGAAGTCGAGCGGGAAGCGACGGGGTTTGGCGCCGGTGGCCCGCGCGTACGCGTTGGCGACGGCACCGGACGCCGCGGGCACGCCCAGTTCGCCCGCACCGCCCGGCTCCCGGTGCGAGGGCATGATGTGTGCCTCGAAGCGCAGCGGGGCCTGCGCCTGGCGGGCGTAGCGGAAGTCGGCGAAGCTGCCCTCGCGGACGGCGCCCCGGTCGATGTGCAGTCCGGCCCGGAGGACGGTGGAGATGCCGTCCATCGCGGTGCCCATGAGCTGGGCCTCCAGTCCGCGCGGATTGACGGCCGTGCCGACGTCCGCGGCCATCACCACCTTCGTCACCCGGGGCCTGCTCGGGTCGGTGGCGTCGATCTCGGCCAGGCAGGCCACGCAGGAGCCGTACTCCTCGTGGACGGCCACGCCCTGGGCGGTGCCGGCCGGCATGGCGCGGCCCCAGTGTCCGGCGGCCGCGACCTTGTCGAGCACGGCCTTCACCGTCCTGCTCCGTAGCGTGCCGCGCCGGAACGAGACGGGGTCCTTGCCCAGGGTCCGGGCTATCTCGTCGACGAGGATCTCCTCCGCCGTCCGCATCGTGCCGGAGTCCACCGACCGCCAGGCGCCCAGCGGCATGGGCAGCTCGATCCCGCCGGATTTGCCGGACACACGGCCGAAGTTGTACAGACCGCTGTCGCTGGGCAGCGGGCCGGCCGCGGGAGCACGACGGGTGACCAGGGCGGCGGGGGCCGCACCGCCCTGTGCCGTCAGGCCCTTGCCCTCGGACGACTCGCCCACCGAGGCCATCGCGTGCTCGAAGGCCACCACCCGGCCGCGCGCGATGCCGGCCCGGATCCGGTGGTGACTGGCCGGGCGCATCCGGCCGTGCCGCATGTCGTCGTTCCGGGTCCACATCAGCTTCACCGGGCGGCGCGCGGCCTTGGAGACGAGGGCCGCCTCGATCGCCGCGTCGAAGTTCAGCCGTCGCCCGAACGAGCCGCCGCCGCGCACGACATGGACCCGGACCTTGGACTTCGGCAGCCGAAGCAGGCCCGCGAGGGTGTCGCGCGCGTCCATGGGTGTCTGCGAGGAGAACCAGAACTCCGCGCGGTCGGCGCGTACGTCGGCCACCGCGGTCAGCACCTCCATCGGTGCATGGCTGACGAACGCGAACTCGAACTCCCCCTCCACCTGGACCGATGCGTGCGGTGCGGTGGAGAGCCGGGGGACGGCGGCCCGCAGCCGGCTGCGGATGCCCGCGTCCGAGAGCGGGGCGAGCGGGCCCGGGGCCCAGGTGACGCGCAGCGCGTCCCGGGCCTCGAGGGCGTAGTGGAAGGACTCCGCGACGACGGCGACCCCACCGGCCGCCTTGACGACCGCGAGCACTCCGGGCATGGCCCGCGCCGCCGTGTCGTCGACCGAGACGAGCCTGCCCCGGACCGTCGGCGGCCGGGCCACCACGGTCGGTTTCGCGCCCGCCGCCGACAGGTCGCCCGCGTACTCGGCCCGGCCGGTGACGATGTCCCGTGCGTCGATCCGGGACGTGGGCCGTCCGATCACCCGGTGCCGGGAGGCCGGCTTGGGCCTGTCGGACACGGCCGGGCGGTGGACCCGGGCCGCGCTCTCGGTGAGCGACCCGTACGTGGCCGTGCGCCCGTCCGGCGCGACGACATGGGTGCTGCGGGTGCGCAGGGTGTGCGCCGGAAGGCGCCACCGCCGGGCGGCGGCCGTGACCAGCTTGGCGCGGGCGGTGGCGGCGAGTTGCCGGGCCGGGCCGTACAGCGAGCTGACCGAACTCGATCCGCCGGTGTACTGGTTGCCCTTGCCGCGGGCGTCGGCGAGCGGGACGCGGACGTCGGCGAGACGGGCGTCCAGCTCCTCGGCGATCATCATGGCGACCGCGGTGGTGATCCCCTGGCCGACCTCGACACGCGGAAGCCGTACGACGATCTTGTTCGCCGGCGTGACCTCCAGGACCAGCATCTCCTCGTCGGTGCCGGTCACCAGGACGTCGGACGCCCCGCGTGCGCCGTCCGCGGTGGGCTCTGGCACAGCCGCGGGAGGGGTGTGGCACACCCCGGGGGCGTGGCAGGTGGGGGGGGTGTGCCCCCACG
>NZ_JBHYKH010000200.1:0-474 GCF_042741275.1 Streptomyces sp. NPDC058964 | reverse complement strand
GCTCGGCACCTGCCGCGGACGGGGTGTCGCAGCCGAGCGGGGCGGCGACGGTCAGGGTGGTGGCCGCCAGCGTGCGGACCATGAATCCGCGGCGGGACAAGCCGTCGGTCCGGCGGGACCGCGGGGACTCGTTGCCGTCCAAACGAGCGCTCCTGTCGATTGTCTGTGCGTCACGACTCGTGTCTCGACAGATATGAGGGACCGGCCCCGTCCTTGGTTGCCTGCCGCGCCGGGTCCCGTCGCGCGCGGTGCCGACGGCGGTCTCCTCGAACGTCCCGCGGATGACGCATGGTGGCTGCCTGATGCTTCTGTCAAGCCACGAGACGAACAGGCGGCCGCGCCGGATCCGGAGAGCGGGGCCGCCGTCCGGGTCATCGCCCGCTTCGGCCGCCTGGCCGAGACCCGGGCCGGCTGGGCGCCGCGGGCGGTCGCGTCGGCGGCGAGCCGGCGCGCGCCAGACGCCGGGGCCGGGGC
>NZ_JBHYKH010000199.1:0-14999 GCF_042741275.1 Streptomyces sp. NPDC058964 | reverse complement strand
GCTCCGGGACGGCTACGGGCCCGAGGAGATGTACATCGGCCCGTCCGACCGCAAGAACCAGTCCTTCGTCACGGGCATCGCACTCACCGGCGTACCTCTGACGATCCTGCTGCTGGCACCGTGCGTGCGGTGGGCGCGGCGCCGCTTCCCGCACACGGCTCCGCCTCGCCGGACCGCCGGCCGGTCGGCCTCGAAGCGCCGCCCAGCCGCAACTCGCCACCCGGTCACGGCAACCCGGCCGACATGGCGGCGCCTGCTCACCCCGAGCCTCGCCCTCGCCCTGGCCGCCGCCGCCGCGATCGTCCTCACCGCCCCGGGGGGGGGTGAGCAGGAGCAAAGAAATTGACCCCCCCGCGCCCCCCCCCCCCTCGCGCGCGGGCACCCACAGAATGTCCAGGTGGTCCGTGCCTGGTCACAGAGTCCTCCCGCGCCGGCAACCCCGACGCCGTCATGGAGAAGCAGGGCGGACGAGCCGCCGGCTCGAAGGTGATGCGCGGCTACCGCGAGGCCGACGAGGCCTTCGAGAAGAACGCGCCGCACGGGTGCTGTAGGTAAGGCGCCACCCTGCCCAGGTCAGACAGGGGCCGCCGCTGGCCGTGACCAGCGCGACCGATCAGTCCCCGTCGGAGCACTGGCCGTCGCCGCACACCGCCAGGCGGCAGCCGGTGCACGGGCCGACGCACAGCGGCTCCGGCGCTCCGGGTTTCGGCAGCGGCTGACCGGGCGCCAGCTCGACGGCATGCGAGTCCACTTGGCGATATCCGCTCGGCCTCATTGTCAGCGGCAGCAGCGCAGCTGCGGCCGTCGGCATGGCGCCTCTGGAACCGACGGAGATCGCTTCATCGGGGGTGAACGCCGACTCAGTCGTTCGGCGTAGTTTGTCCGGCCGCACAAGCCGGCCCAGAGGCCTGTCTCCTGTGGCCAGATCAGGGAACGCTCAGCGGCTCAGAAGAAGTCGGCAGTGCTGTGCATGGAGCCTGCCGTTCCGTCAAAGATCCCCAAGAGGATAGCCGAGGCGGCCGCTGCGGCCGGAGCGACCTGCTGCGAAGGCCAGGAGCGCGGCGTGGTCCATATGACTCGGACCTCGATCTGCGAAAACCAGGTTGCTGACGGGAGGCAGATCGTCCCGCAGACCGGTGTGCTCCTCGGGAGGCCTGGCTGACGTTCAACCAGCAGATCGGTACTGATGCTGCACCGCGTCAGTTCGTTGAGGGTGTCGTGAGGGCATCGGGGTCACTGAGGTAGAGGTTGCATGCGCAGTCGAGTGCTTCCTCAGGTGAGCCGACGGGAAAGCCGCTGGGCAGGAGGCTGTCGTGGTAGGTGCCCTTGCTGGCGAGGTAGACCGCGAAGCCCCAGGTATGCAGGACGCCGCCAAAGCGAAGGCGGCACAGTGGTACGTATGCGCCGCCGGGGAGACGGCATTCGACGTTGGCGAAGGCTCCACGGAATCTCACGTCGACTCCGCTCAACTGCCAGCGCGAGCGGCCATAGTCGTCCAGGCGCTGCCGGAGGTTGTCCTTCATTGGCTGGGGCGGGCTCTTCGGCATGAGGCCATCGTGCCTGATCCCGCCGACGTCTGCGTGATCCACTCCTGCCAGTGGGGCACGGGGCGAAGGGCGGTCGGCATGGCACGGACGCACGCAGTGCAGGTGGAGCTGGATCAGGCGGTGTGCGTGAGACTGGAGCAGACCGTTGGCTCAGGCCGGGCCGAGGCCCGGGCCGCCCTGCGGGCCAGGATCGTGCTGGCGGCTGCTGGGGTGGTAGTCCCGATGCGGCGATCGCCCACGACCAGGGAATGAGCGTGAACAGGGTGTGCAAGTGGCGCCGACCCGCAGTCCCGTCCCGTCCTGGCGAAGCATGGTTGGCGCGGACCGCCGACGCGTTCACGGCGTGCTGCGACCTGCCCTTGGCCGTGCTTGTGTCAGGCCATGAGTGCCGCAGGCGGCTCCGCCATGGGAGGGGCCGCCTGCGGTGAGGCGGTCTACTTGAACCAGTACTGGACGCCGTGGTGGTGGGAGCAAGTGCCCTGCGAGTGCCGCGAGTAGGACAGCGAAGCGTCCTTGCACTTCGCCGTCTCGTACTTGTCCTTCGGCTTCTTGTGATGGGTCCAGCCGCACAGCCCGGTGGTGTGGTGGACGCAGTGTCGGGCTGTGTTGGTGGACGGCAGCGTCGTCGACGCGGATGCGGTCGGGGCGCTGAAGAAGACGCCGGCGAGGGCGACGGCTATGACTGAGGCAGCGATTCGGGCGCGCAAAAGGATCCCCCCTTTTGATGTGGAGCAAGTGTGGAGGGAGCCTATAGCGGTTCGAGTGGCTTACCGGCCGGTACCTGTGAGACGAGGTGGTCAGCTGTGGGGATGACAGCCTCTTCGAGGGCCTTGGGGAAGCCGTACGACCCAGCGTGCCCGAACCCAGGCCTACAAGGCACTCGTCGACCACGTCGGCCCATGCGGCCTGTGCCGACAATTGAACCTTCGACCAGTTTAGGGCGGCCCTCGTGTTGGTCTCGCGGATCCCTCATATCGCAACGGCCCGACGAGCAGCAGCAATCGTTGCCGAGGCGGCTGGCCCTGCCGCCAGATGCAGTGGTGTCGGCCGCACGGCCGTCGATCCAGGCGAGTCGCGCGGGCCCCGAGAGTGAAGCCCGCCACAGCGTTCAGCGCGTACTAGCAAGTGCTGCCGCTGTTTCGAAGGCGTCACCGCGCGGCGACGCCTTCGAATGCCTTGTGTGTGCGTCTGCAGGGCTGCGGTTCGTGGTCCGTGGGTGCTCGGCCGTGAGGGCGGGCGTGGCTGGGTGTCAGAGGTCGGTGGCAGGATCGTCGCGCTGATCGGTTCGCGGACGGGGGGACGTCGTGACGAGTAGGTACGTGTGGCCGCGGGGTGCGGGCAGTGCTGACTCTGCTGCTTTGGAGTTGTGGCTTCGGGTGCGCGGGTGGGAGGTCGATCCGACGGTGTACATGGCCGGTTCGCGCGGGCCGACCGCCCTGATACGGCGGATCGGGGAAGCCTGGCAGGACGGGGAGGAGGGGCTGCTGATCCTGCCGGGCGAGGCGGTGGAGTACGACGGCGAGCGGATGCGAATCGCGGCCCGCCCGACCACGGCCGCTACGCCCGCCGCATAGCCTGGCTGCTTGTCGTCGGCATGCGTGCCTGCGTCGGCGCTTTGGGCGGGGCAGGGGAGATGAGACGGGTGTTGTGGCGCGCAGCCCCTACGGTGGCTGGGCGCCGCGACACCGAAGGGGCTGGTGATGGGGCTGTGGACGATGACCTTCGTGACAGCGGCCGCCCCTGACCGGAACGGACTGCCTCCGTCTCTGGGAATCTCCGCCGCCAACACCCACGACAGCCTCGGGTGGGATCGCAGCACCCGCTACTCCTACGAGTCCTACTCGAACGCCGCCGGATGGGCTGACAAGTAGCACCAACAGCCCCAGCTACACCAAAAGAAACGGTGTCCGAAGTCCTGCTTGCCGGCTGACCTGACCACTACGCATGTGGCCTCACCTGGTCGGCAAACCATTCCTGCAGCTCACGGTGCCGAAACTGAAACGCGCCGCCCGACTTGCGCAGCAGTCCGGCGTGATAGCTCCACGAAAAGAAGGACGAGAGCCGGAGCGGCAGGGCGCTCCAGCTCACTATGCGCATGGCCATGTACCGGCGGCTGGGGTGAGTCGACAAAAACGCGAAAACGATTCCGGCCAACATCGTCCAGGCCACGATCGCGGGCCACCGTGCAGGAAAGCCTTCCGGAATGCGGGAAAAGTGCGGAATTGCCCACTTCTCAATAAATTCGGACGCCTTCTCGTCGATCCATGCGGCCGCACCCGAAAACATCTTATGCGAATTGAGATTTCTGACGCGATCCTCCCGTAGGCGTCCGGACGCCGAGGCCAGCACATGCGGAAAGTCGTGCGGCAGTTTCACGAAGAGACCCAGATATGCGCCTGCAACAAGCCCGGCCCCAATGTTTCCCTGAAGCTCGCCCTTTATCTGCATCATCGGATCCGTGCCATCGAAGTCGGATCCGTCCGCGAAGAGTTTTGCATACGCGAGCGGCGTGAACGCCGCGGCAAGGAGCCCTTGCAGTGCAAGCGACGCCAGGAGGTCATAGGGCTGCCGGTCGATTCCCACACTGAAAGGATATATCTTAAAGATATGAAAAATGAACAGTTCGCCAGCGAATAGCAGGGTGAATACCGCGGCAGCCATCAACAGTACAGCTCGAGCTCCCTGCCGGTGTAGTAACCGTCGCCACGAAATGTATTGCGGCTCACGTGTGCCATGATCCGCAACATCGTATGCGATGAGCGCCCCTACGGCATACGCGGGGACGAGTATCCATGTCGAGACGGGAAGTTTCAATATCACACAGGCCAGGTATGCCAGAGAGGCCGTGGGTACGGAAATAATGATAGATTCGGCCACCAGTGACGCCCTGCGACCCGAAAGGTTCCAGAGCTCGTGCGGTCGTATGTCCGAGCTGCCGGCGCGGTTGAGGTGCACCGCCATGTTTCCCAGCCACGTGATGACCCGGCGTGACTGATACGTCCTTCCATTTGTCCTCGGATGGATCCTGGTGACGACCTCGAGATAACGCGCCATCAGGTGCGAGCCAATCCCGTCGTCCGTACTCTCCGACATCAATTCGTCGGGAGTCTGGGCGGCGTTCTGACTATAGGCGGTGGAGGCCAACGTGAGGCGCCAGGGGGTGGAAAGGGCCTGGGCGAGCACGCCTTGAGGTTCGGCCGCAAGGCGATCGAGCACGCCGCGCCACTTGTCCGCGTGATGGCGGAAGCGCCGCTCGAGGTAGCTCGCCACCTGGCTCGCGGTCAACGGCTGCACGATGACCCGTTCCACATCCAGGATCTGCACTCCATGACTTGCAGCCAGGTCGTCGACAAGATCCTCACGGCTCGTGATGACCAGCGGTGCGCCCTCCCTCCCCAGTCTGAATTCATTGATGGAGGTCACAGCAGTAACGGCACGGGCCGTACGGTTCGCGCCCTGGGAGGACATTTCATCCAGACCATCCAGAATGGGGACCACCAGTCCGGTCTCGACAAGTTTTCTCGCCACAGAGAATTGGACCCTGAAATCACTGGAAATCCGTCTCGAAAGCCAGGTACCCAGTGAATCTCCCACATCCCAGTCCGAAAGGGAAAACCGCACCGGCACCGGTCCTCCAGGTTCCCTATCGGCGAGCATGAGCAACAGCAGTTCGACAGCCAGGACTGTTTTCCCCGAGCCGCCGGCGCCTGTTATGAGCAGCCTTCGAGGGACCAGATCCCGGTAATACGAGTGGACGGTCTCCAGAGTGCCCGTAGCAGCTGCGTTGGCCGGACGACGCCCGAAACCAGGGGCGTCGAAGAATTCCACATCGATCGGAATCACATCCCCTCCCAGCCAGCGCGTACGTTGCTCACTCTCCAGAGTGTTGACGGATGAAGCCAGGTTGTCCGCGGCGCTTTTCAATCCTTCCATGCTGAGATCCGGGCGGGCCGCGACCGCCATCTGGATCAGAGCGACGACAATCGAAAGGGCGCTCACCAGCAGGCCCAGGAGCGAAGCTGTGAGCGCGAGGTCCGTCGAGCCTCTTCCCACTACAACGGTCCACACCACTGTGTACACCAGGACGCCCACGAGGACCGTGAGTCCCAGTCTTAACAAGAGGCGCCCCGCTCGTCGTTGAGACCCCGTTCCGATGCTCATGGCTCAATTGAATCCCAATCCTGGTCCCAAAGGCAGCCAATGGACCGTTTTCAAGCCGGCTGAGTCGGTAGGCGAGTTGGAGTGAGGGGCAGGTGGGGTGTGGAAAGGGGCGGAGCTCCTGGTAGTTGGGTTGTGGATCAAGATCGACCTGTCCGGCCGGAGCTTCGTCTGCTTGTCCGCGCATCGGGACTCGGTCTGTCCAGTGAAGTTCTGTGGTTCCTGGCCGGGAAGCTGACCGCCCTGAGACGTGAACGCTGAGCACCTTGCTTGCACCACTGCCTCGACTGGGGCCTGTTGGGAAGGCCGCGGACGCCTGGACGCGTTCGCCCAGTCAACTGGACGCGTTCGCCCAGTCAACTGGACGCGTTCGCCCAGTCAAAGACGCCTGAACCCGAAAGCTGGACAGGTCGTCACCGCAGGCTGACAGCTCGGGACCTCGCCCCGGGCACTCCCCAAGGTCGTGGGCGATGGGGTGCTTGAGGGCTGCCCTCGGAAATTGCCGAGTCCCGGCGGGAGGGCGGAGATAACCTCAGCAGGCGAATCGTCCAACGGGGAGGGGCAGGGCATGCCGGGGCAGGGCTGGATCGAACGTGCGGGAGAGCTGTTCGAAGCGGCGATGTTCGGCGGGGACACGTCCGCGCTGGATCGGTCCGATGACGCGCTGGACGCGATCGAGGCACCCCTTTCCATGGCGCGGGGAAAAGTGTTGCACGTCCGCTTCCTGAACGACCGCGAAGAGAACAGCCAGGAACTGGTGCTGTTCGAGCGCGCGGCCGAGTTGTACCAGCGTCTCGGGGACGCGTCGGGTGAGGCGGACGCGTTGTTCTGGGTCGGCTGCTGGCATCAGGTGGTCAAGGGCGATGGCGCCACCGGCAGGCCGTACTTCGACCGGTCATACACGCTGGCGAAATCCGTCGACGACCGGATGACGATGTCCTACGCGATACGCCATCTCGGCTTTGCCGACAAGGACGCAGGCCGGTTCCGTCAGGCCCGCGAGCGGTTGACCGAATCGGTGACGCTGCGCCGGGAGATCGGTTTCCGGCCCGGGGAAGCGGCCGGCCTGGTGGCACTGGCCTACCTCTCGGCCGAGACCGGCGACCGATCGGCGGCGCTCGACCACCACGATGAGGCCGAGTCGGTCGCCCAGGGGTGTGGTGCCAGGGCCGTGTTGGGGTGGATCGCGCATGCCCGCACGCTCATCCGCCCTTAGGTTCTATGGACAAGTGCTGGTCAAAGCCACTCGTTGAGAACTGCGACCAGCACGGTCGCCTCGTAGCGGACGGCAAGTTTGTCGTACCTGGTGGCCACGGCCCGGTGGCGCTTGAGGCGGTTGATGCCGCATCCGACCGCGTGGCGCTCGCGGTAGTCGGTCTCGTCGAACTACGGCGGCCGACCGCCCCTGCACACGCCGGGACCATCGTTGAGACAGGAGACCTCTCTGCGAGCGTTGGAAACCTCCGACTTGGCAGCAGAGCAGTGGCTATTGGCGTACGGCCTTTGCGAGGACGTCGGATTGGCGAGCGCTGTGGGAAGCCCAGTGCAGGCTCGCGCATACCCAACGGTGTATGCGGAGCTGGAATGACCCGGTTGAGTTCGTGCTCCGCAGGCCAGAACCCGCCTGGGTCCGGCTGATGCTGAGTCAAACTCGGCCGACTATCGAACACTCCATCATCATAAGCGGACGGAAAATGTCGAGGAGTTGTGAGGTACGTGTCCGTGTCCTGTCAACTTCTCCCGCCAGGTGTCACGCTCTTCGCATCCCCCCACAGGATCGATCGATGGAGACCGCATGACCCTCCATGCAAACACCCGGCCTACCGCCGCCCTTGTGGCCCTGGCTGCCGCAGCCGTGATCGCGGCACAGGCTGGTGCGGCGCAGGCCACCCCCGAACGAGTCGAGGCCACCACCCAGGGCCACGGGGCGTTCGACCGCGTCGCGGCCGTCAAGGCCGCGCAGACCGAAGCAGCGTCGGCCGCCCGAAGTCTCGGACTGGGTGCCAAGGAAAAGCTGATCGTGCGTGACGTCATCAAGGACGCCGACGGCACGGTGCACACCCGGTACGACCGCACCTACGCCGGACTGCCCGTACTCGGCGGCGACCTCGTCACCCACACCGCCAAGGACGGCAAGCTCAAGGGCGTCACCAAGGCCAGCAACGCTCGCATATCAGTAGCGACCACCACCGCCACCCTCAAGGCGGCGGCTGGTGCCCGAAAGGTGATCTGGGCCGGCGGCAAGGGCAATCCCGTGCTCGCCTTCGAGACCGTCAAGACGGGTGTCCAGAAGGACGGCACCCCCAGCCGGCTGCACGTCATCACCGACGCCACCACGGGCAAGAAGCTGTACCGCTACCAGGCCATCGAGGCCGGCACCGGCACCAGCCAGTACAGCGGCGAGGTCCCGCTCTCCAGCACCAAGACGGGTTCGGGCTTCGAGCTCACCGACGCCGACCGCGGCGGCCACAAGACCTACGACCTGCACCAGGGCGAGAGCGGTACTGGCGACATCGTCAAGGACGACGACGACAAGTGGGGCAATGGCAAGAGCGACGACCCGCAGACCGCTGCCGTGGACGCCGCCTACGGCGCCGCGATGACCTGGGACTTCTACAAGAAGGAGCTCGGCCGCGACGGCATCGGCGGCGATGGCAAGGCCGCGTACTCCCGGGTTCACTACGGCAACGCGTACGTCAACGCGTTCTGGGACGACGGCTGCTTCTGCATGACGTACGGCGACGGCGAGGGGAACAAGAAGCCCCTGACCTCTCTCGATGTGGCCGGCCACGAGATGAGCCACGGTCTGACCTCGCGCACCGCCAAGCTGGAGTACAGCGGAGAGTCGGGCGGGCTCAACGAGGCGACCAGCGACATCTTCGGTACCTCGGTCGAGTTCTTCGCCAACAACAAGGAAGACGTCGGCGACTACCTCATCGGCGAGAAGCTCGACATCAACGGCAACGGCGCGCCGCTGCGCTACATGGACAAGCCCAGCAAGGACGGCAACTCGCTGGATGCCTGGAAGCAGGGCGCCGGGGACCTGGACGTCCACTACTCCTCCGGCATCGCGAACCACTTCTTCTACCTGCTGTCCGAGGGCAGCGGCAAGAAGACGGTCAACGGTGTCGAGTACGACTCTCCGACGTCGAACGGTTCGACGGTCACTGGGATCGGTCGGGACAAGGCGTACAAGATCTGGTACAAGGCGCTCACCGCCTACATGACCTCGACGACCGACTACAAGGCCGCCCGTGAAGCGACCCTGAAGGCGGCCGGCGACCTGTACGGCGCGGACGGCGCCGAGGTGAAGGCCGTGGCGGCCGCCTGGAGCGCGGTCAACGTGGCGTAGCCAATCCGTAGGCTCTGGCCTTTACTCGGGGGTTCCGAATCACTCCCGGTGATCCGGAACCCCTGATTATTCTTGGCTGCGAGGAAGCGCAACGTGCGGCGCCTGATTTCCTTGTTCAGCCTCTCCTGTGGATTGTTCGACCAGATCTGACCCCGGCCCCGCCCTGTAGGCGCACCGGTGTTCGGGGCCACCAACCGCTGGAACAACTCCCAAAACCCGTCCGGGACCAGACGGTCCACCATTGTCAGCAGGACGGCGAATGTCCGAACTACTGGCCGGAATGCAGCAGGGTACGGAAGGTCACTGACACGCGTCGCCCGCGTGGGACACGACCTGTCGTTCCGGGGTCACTTTTGCGCGCGGCGATGGCATGGCGCCAGGTGAAGCGGGCCGGGCCGGTCATGACGAGCAGGCTGCCGGGTGCGAGCGGCACTGCCAGTTTCGTGCCGTCCTCGGGGTTGGTGAAGTCCATATGGCAGCTGGAGCCCAGCGAGATCGCGGCGATGGCCGGGCCGAAGCAGGGTAGGCAGTCGACGTGGGCGCTGATTCCCTGACCCGGTCGGTACTCGTTGACGATGACCTGCTCCGCCTCCTTGTCCATCAGGCCCTCATGTGTGAGGCGGGCGGCCGCCTCTTGGGCCCAGGCCGGAAGTGGTGGTGCGGCTGCCTGCCGATCGGCGGTCACGCTGCGGCGGTCGTAGTCGTACCGATGGCCGTAGTGCTGCACCCGGCGTTTCAACTGCGCCGACCACGTCGCGGTGTCGATGTCCGAGAGCAGGGCCTCGCAGGCGTCGGGAGTGAGCCAGTCGGCTATGTACTGCAGTCCCGGCACCTCGGTGCGCGGCTGCGGCCGGGATGGGGGAACGATGCCAAGGGCGAGTTGGCCGGAGGTCTCAGACATGCCCGAAACAGTAGCCAACCCCGGGACGCGGCTTCGAGACCTGTGGCCCTGCTGCATCCGGAGACTCTGGGAGTCCAGGCAGAACGATCAGACCGCAGGCCGGTGATCTGGCAAGACTTACACCCGGTCCCATGGCGGGAAGTCCCTGGGCATGACCGCCACTTGATTCCGTTGTCCACGAGGTAGCGGATCGCGTCCAGCACCGCCCGGTGGCAGTACGCCTCCGACTGCCCGCCCCGGCCGCCCAGCCAGGCCGGCACGGGCAGCAACGGCGGACCGCTTCCCACTCCGCGTCCGTCATGTCCGAGGGATACCGCCGAACACGTTCCTGGTGATCGGCCGCATTCCCGAGCCGGTGACCGACACAATCACATGTCGGTGCAGCCGAGTTGAACTCCACCGACGCGAGCACGTACAACTGCGGCAACAGGGCTTCCTGGATCTCGGTTGGCCTGGTATCGAACTGTGCACCCGGCGGGGTGCACCTTTGCTTCGCACTCCGCCGGGAGCTGCGCAGTTGCGGTCGATGCTGGTCGTCATTGGCCGTCACTGGCCACCCTGGGACGGCCCAGAGACGGCCCAGCCGTGCGGTTGCGGCAGACGTGCGGCGCTAGCTGGGCCGCCGCTGACCTGGTCAAAGCCGAAACTGGCCCCGGATGGCGAGCGGCTACGGCTCGTCCGGCCAGCTCGCCAGCGCCGCGCCTGCCTCCTCGTCGGTGAGGGTGATGCGCGTACCGGGTACGCCGCCCCGCTTGCCGATCCATGACGTCCACTTGCGCCGGGCGGTCGTCTCGTCGCCCCACCAGCCGTGCATCATCGGCCGGCCGTCGCAGGTCAGGCTCAGGTGGTAGCGCTGTGAGTCCATCACGCGAGGCGGATTCCACGCGGCCGGCCGGGCTCGCGGACGATCGCCGACTTCGATTCAAGTTCGCCGAGCTGATAGTGCACGGAAGCCCGGCTGCGCATCCCGACGGCCGGGCCGATCTCCGCGACCGTCGGCGCTTCTCCGCGCTCGGCGATGGCTCCACGGATGCAGGCTAGGGTGCGCTCCTGGGCGTCGGTGAGGTGGTCGACTCGGCGCATGACCAGATTAGAGCGCGTGTTCGAATTTCAGGGCAACCCGGCGCGAACAGCGGCACGGCTGCCACGATTACCGCCAGGTCGAGGCTTACAACGCCAATGGCCACCGGCTCCGGTCGCCCACGGGCGCTCCAGCTGCTGCCGCGCGGGCCTCACGGTTGTCAAGTCACGAGTTTCCGTGCCGTGACCTGACGCTGCCCGGTGGGGCGCAATGGAGTCACGGACGAGAGTGCGGGCAGGCCGCCCACGCCCCCTCCCCAGACCGGCGCCTAACCGCTCAAGGAATGACCAAATGACTCTCAATCACCGAGGTTGCATCGCCTTCTTCATGGCCATGACCGACTCGGCGCCCAGTCGATCCCCTCCCTGGCCCTCACGCTGCCCCGGGCGCGTCGAAAAGGCAGCTTGGCGAGCGATCGATGTCTATCTACGAATGCCTCCGCAGCGGCGCCAGCGCCGCGCTCGTCCTTGCCTCCACCGTGGCAGGGTCGTACGTACTACTCGTCTTGATCGTGCTGATCAGCCCCACCAGCACCCGTGGGAAGGCAGCCAGGGATCTCCTGGGCCTGCACCCTTTCTCGAAGAGCAGCCAGGACGATCAGGACGGCTAGGGACAAGAGCCCCGCGTGCAGCGAGACCCGTCTCCCATCCATCCGCACCAGTACTGCCCGCCCGCGAGCAGAAGCAGCGAGCGTCCAACACGCCCTCGGGTCCCAGGCCTCATGCGTCTGACGCCTGGGGCGTGTTCGTCTCGGCGCTCTTGCGGGCGCGTCCATCAGGTCTACGCATTACGAGTTGTCCCATCTTGGTCCGGGGCGTCCATGGATGTCCCTCGAAACACCAAAATCGCTGTTCATCCGCCCTCACGGACTTGAGTGGACAACTGTGGAACGGGACGGATCGCAACACGAACGAGACCGCGACTGAGACCGCAGCCGCCTCACGTCCGGGCGAGACCGGCTACGACTCGTCCGGCCAACTGAGCAACGCCGCGCCAGCCTCCTCGTCCGTGAGGGTGATGCACGTACCGGGCATGCCGCCCCGCTCGCCGATCCACGATGATCAACGCTGAGAAACGTCACTCGTCCATCGCAACAACTGCGATGTAGGGATGCTCGGGGTCAGCGAAGTCGACTTCCGCTCCGCGCACCCAGTGGAAGACTTTCTCCTCAGCCTTAGGTGAAGGGGCGTATTTTAGGTCGTCGCTCGGTTTCCAGGAGGCGCAGTCCGGGGCTTCCGGCGTGACCTTCAAGCCTTCGTCGCTCTTGACCAGTTTCGGGAAGCTCGAAAAGTCTAGGAACTCCTGAAGTCCCGGGCGCGTCGTTCGGAAGCCGAGGGTGAGGCTGTACTCGCCGTAGAGCGGATGCACGTCCGCCTGGAAACGCAGATCCGCAGCGTCGTCGGGGATGTGCAGACCGAACCGCGAGGAGACAACGTCCAGACCGACGGTGGTGCCTTCGCAGGCCCTCGGGTCCTCAACCGTCGGGGGAGCCTGTTGGGTTACGCAGCCGGCACTGCCCAGCGCCAAGACGACCGCGACCGTTGCCCGACCAGCGAACCGCTTGACGGTTGCCCACGCCGGAGCTGACTTGTCCCTTCTCAACGGCTCTCCTCCTCGTCACCATCGTTGTGCGCCGACGCTTGCCGCTTTCGGACCCAGGAGGAGAGGTCCGCCACTGGCAGCAGGTTCATCAAGGACACCCAGGCAATGACCGCCACGCATATCCACCATGGATGACCGCCAAATGACGCCACGACCGGGCTCAGTGCCAGGACGACGGCCAGGAGAACCCAGTGCCGCGCAGACCATCGCGTCGGCTGCCAACTGATCATCTTCCGCCCTGCCCTGAACCAGTTTGGGGAGTGCACATGCGCACGCGACTGCAGATCTTGCCAGAGTGCCCCCGGGGCGGACAGGCCTGCTCAGACCCTGACTCAGGTGCCCATGACTCGGGAGCAGGAATCTGTGCGCCGCTGCTGCAAGGCACGGGATCGCAGCGGCTACGGGAACTCGTTAAGAAAACGTCACTGGCTTTCGCTCAAGCCGCGAACGGAAGCCGCTTCGGCATCGGCGTGCGATCCGTGAATCCATGATCCGCCAATCGCGCGGCCCGCTGCGCGAGCCATCCGGAGACTCGCGGCCCGCCGTTTACCGCAGTGCCCTCGAGTACAGTCCGAACGTGCGTGAAGCCCTGCGCAAGGTAGTACCGCTGGAGCCCCTCGTTCGTCGTCCACGCGTCCAGTCGCAGCCACCGAGCGCCCGCACGGTACGCGCGGCCGCCAGCCCAGTCGAGCAGGCGCCCACCGAGGTTCTGCCCGGTGTACTCACGGGCAACGGTGGCGTTGCTGGCAGCCCACGGACAGCAGGCCGTTTACGTGCCTGGCCGCACCGTCAACCGCATGACCAGCGCTTACCGGGGCGAGGCCAAGACGGACGCCCGCGACGCCTACGTCATCGCCGAAACCGCCCGCCACCGCCGGGACTTCGCCACCCTCGACGTGCCCGCCCAGGTGGCCGCTGACCTCGCGCTCCTGACCGCTCACCGCACCGACCTGATCACCGACCGCGTGCGGATGGTCAACCGGCTTCGCGACGTGCTCACCGGCATGTTCCCCGCCCTGGAGCGGGCCTTCGACTACTCGGCCCGCAAGGCCGCGCTGGTGCTGCTGACCGGCTACCAGACGCCAGCCGCCCTCCGACGACGCGGCTTGTCCCGCCTGACGCCCTGGCTGGTCAATCGAGGTGTCCGCGACGCGGACAGCGTTGCCGCCACAGCCATGGAAGCGGCCCAGGCCCAGCAGACCCCACTGCCCGGCGAGGAGACCGCCGCACAGATCGTCGCTGACCCGGCAACACAGATCCTGGCCCTGGACGACCGGCTCAAGCGCCTGGACCGGCAGATCCGCGACACCTTCCGCACCCACCCACAGGCCGAGACCATCGAGTCCCTGCCCGGCATGGGCCCCATCCTCGGAGCCGAGTTCGTCGTCGCCGCAGGCGACATGACCACCTACACCGACGCCGGCCACCTGGCCTCAGCAGCCGGACTCGTACCAGTCCCACGCGATTCCGGCCGCCGAACCGGGAACCTGCACCGGCCCAAGCGCTACAGCCGCCGCCTGCGCAGAGTCTTCTACCTGTCCGCGCAGACCAGCATCATCCGCGACGGCCCCAACCGCGAGTACTACCTCAAAAAGCGCGGAGAGGGCTGCAAACACGTCCAGGCCATCATCGCCCTCGCGCGACGACGGACCAGCGTCCTGTGGGCTCTGCTACGCGACAACCGGGCCTTCACCCTTGTTCCGCCCACCGCGCAGGCGGCTTGACCCCGTCACTGAAACTCCGCCGATCCCGTCGCGGACGATGAGGAGTCGCATCGCGCTACCGCTCACAGGGGACAAATGATCAAGATCGAATACCGCCAGACCGGCCCCTACGTGGACCGAGGGCAGGAGAACCGCGAAGGAGTGGACCTCGCCGTCGTCAGCCGTGCTGACCTGCGCTGGTACTACTTCCTGTCGGACCTTACGTTCACGATCGGCGAGGCCGAGCTGAGCCCGCCGTGGTCGTGGACGCCCGTTTTCGACTTCCTGTGGTCGATGAAGGGTGCACTCGAACACTTGGAGCGGGGCGAGCGAACGACGATCGGCTTCACGGAGAACGCTGAGCTGATCAGCCTCCTCCCGGAAGGCGAGGAGGTACGGGTCTCATGCACATACGCAGCGACAGAGGCTGTCTGTGGACGCGTCGATCTCAAGGACGCCTGGCTGGCCCTCCGACAAGCCGTGCTGACGCAGCTCAGTGTTGAGTACCCAAGACTCGCGGCCAACCCAGTACTCGCGGAACTCCGGCTCTGACTGCCTAACCCCAATGCCGGTGACTTAGCTTGTGCCGTGCCGCGTGATGGTCACGGTGTCCGGTGCGGGTGGTAGCCAGTTGCGGTGCTCGGTCCGTTTGAGT
>NZ_JBHYKH010000198.1:12860-15092 GCF_042741275.1 Streptomyces sp. NPDC058964 | reverse complement strand
GCGCCGCCCCTTCCGTTCGGCGAGGCTCAGCCGTTTTCCTGGTTCCTTTCTCCGGCAAGTCCGGAGCACGCAGTGTCTCGCACCGTCGGGAATTCCGGGCGCGCGGGAATTAGGCAGCGGAAATACACCTCCGCCAAATTGCTCTTCTTTGTATACGGCGCCCGTGTTAATGTCGCGGGCCCGACATGTTTACGGCGTGTTGCGAAGTCCTCACACGTTCCGGCCGCTCTCCGCCGCCGGAGAAACGCAGCCGGTGCGCGGACAGGGCGCGCTCGGTGTGCAGTGCCGTGACCGCCCGCGCGCGCTCCCCGTCGCCGCGGGCCACGGCGTCCACGATGGCGCCGTGCTCCGCCCAGGACTCCACCGGGTTGGCGGGGGCCTGCACCGTGTACATCCAGGCGATCTTGTGCCGCAGTTGGGTCAGCATCGAGGTCAGGGCGTGGCTGCCGCAGGCCTGGGCGAGCGTCTCGTGGAACCAGCCGCCCAGCGAGCGCAGGTCCTCGCTGCTGCCCCGCCTGGCCCGCTCCTGACCGAGCCGCACCAGGCCGCGCAGCACCTTGAGATGGGCCTCGGTGCGCCGCTGCGCGGCCCGGGAGGCGCCGAGCGGCTCCAGGAGCATGCGCATCTCCAGCAGGTCGGCGGCCTCCTGCTCGGTCGGTTCGGCGACGCACGCGCCCGCGTGCCGCCGGGTCACCACGAAGCCCTCGGCCTCCAGGGTGCGCAGCGCCTCACGGACGGGGACGCGCGAGACGCCGTAGCGGCGGGCCAGGAGTTCCTCGGTGAGCCGGCCGCCGCGCTCGTAGACACCGGCGACGATGTCGTCCCGGATCGCCGTGCACACCGAGTGCGCCGGAATACGCATGCCCGACCTCCGCCTTAATCCCCGTGAAACGCCGCCGATTGGCGCGCGTTCCGTGACTCTATTGCAATGGGCGGGAATTTCCGATGGCAGGCCGGAATCCATGGATATTTTTTGGACAGTGAGGCGTCCGAAACGCCGAGAGCCCCGGCTCGGGAGCCGGGGCCTCGTGAAGCGGGTGTGCCTTGCCGTCAGACGTTCACTCCGTGCTTGCGGAGGTAGGCGACGGGGTCGACGTCGGAGCCGTACTCCGGGGTCGTCCGGGCCTCGAAGTGGAGGTGCGGCCCGGTGACGTTGCCGGTCGCGCCGGAGAGGCCGATCTGCTGTCCGGGGGTGACCTTCTGGCCCACGGAGACGCCGATGGAGGACAGGTGGCCGTACTGGGTGTACATGCCGTCCGCCATCCGGATCACGATCTGGTTGCCGTACGCCCCGCCCCAGCCGGTCGACACGACCGTGCCGGAGCCGACCGCGTGGACGGCGGTGCCGCTGGCGGCGTGGAAGTCGATGCCGGTGTGGGAGCCGGAGGACCACAGGGAGCCGCCGGTCTTGTAACCGGTGGAGACGTAGGAGTTCGCGATGGGCGCCACGAAGGCGTTGAGGCGCTTGCGCTCGGCCTCGCGGGCGGCGCGCACCTTGGCCTCGCGCTCCTTCTCGGCCAGCGCGACAGCCCGCTTGCGGGCGGCCTCCTCGGCCGCCTTCTGGTCGGCGGCCTGCTTCTGGGCGGCCGCCTGGGCGTCGATCCGGTCGGCGACCGAGTCGTCGATGGTGATGACGGGGGTGAGGCCGGTGTCCTCGACGGACGGCTCGGCGGCGAGAGCCGGGGCGGCCAGGGTGCCGATGGCACCGGTGGTCGCGAGGGCCGCTACGCCGGCCGCGCGGGCGGTGCCGCGCTGCATCCGGCTGGGGCGGCGGTGCTTCCCGGTGGCGCGGGTGAACGCCATGTAGTGGCTGGTCCTTTCCTTCCCTCTCGCCTACCGGGTTAGCTGACGGGTTCGGAGCAGGAAGGTCTCCTACGGACCCCCTCGCTGTGCGCGGGCGCCCGATTCACCCCAGGGACTGCGATGGGTCCCCGGCTCCCCTGGCTCGCGCCGTACGGGGACTCGGCGATGACTGTCCGGTGCCGCGGGCGCGGCGCACTGCCTGACGAACAGCCTGGACGACGCTATGCGGACCGACTTTCAATACCCAAACCGATCCCGGCTTTTGTAGCGCATCCCACAGGGCAGACAGGCAACCTCCGCCTCAATTCGGACATCTTGGTGGAGCGTGAGTGGGCCCTGACGACCCGTCGGGGGTGGGGGGGCCCGCGCCGGGGGGCCCCAGCGGCGGGTCGTACCGGGGGGTAGACAATGTCGCGGGGCGCGGCCCGC
>NZ_JBHYKH010000198.1:6025-12850 GCF_042741275.1 Streptomyces sp. NPDC058964 | reverse complement strand
GGCTGGGACGGCGGTGCTTCCCGGTGGCGCGCGTGAACGCCATGTAGAGGCTGGTCCTTTCCTTCCCTCTCGCCGACACCACGGTGACTTCACCGATGCCGAGGGCCTCGACGGGCTCCTTGATCTGGGCGGCGTCGCCCACGAGGACCGTCACCAGACGGTCCACCGGGAAGGCGTTCACCACCGCCGCGGTGGCCTCCACGGTCCCGGTGGCGGCGAGCTGCTGGTACAGCGTCGCCTGGTAGTCGTCGGGCAGGTACTGCTCGACCTGGTCGGCCAGCGTGCCCGCCACGGCCGCCGCGGTCTCGTACTTCAGCGGAGCGACCCCGACGAGGTTCTGCACGGCGACGTCGCGCTCGCTGTCGGTAAGGCCCTCCTCGGCGAGCTTGCGCAGCACCGCCCACAGGTCCTGCAGGGCGGGCCCCGTGTTCGGGGTGTCCACGGAGCCGCTGATGGCGAGCATCGAGGCTCCTGTGCCGTCCGGGGCGGACCTGAGGACCTGCCCGAACGAGCGCACACCGTAGGTGTAGCCCTTCTCCTCGCGCAGGACGCGGTCCAGACGGGACGTGAGGGTGCCACCGAGGCAGTACGTGCCGAGCACCTGGGCGGCCCACACGCGGTCGTGCCGGTCCGAGCCGACACGGCCGATGAGCAGCTGCGTCTGGACGGCTCCGGGGCGGTCCACGATCACGATCCGGCCGGTGTCGTCGGCGCTGACCGGCGGCACCGGCCGCGGCTGCGCCGAGGAGCCCGTCCAGCCGCCCAGCGTGTCGCCGAGCAGTTCGTCCAGGTCGATGCCCGTGAGGTCGCCGACGACCACGGCGGTGGCCGTGGCGGGCCGGACGTGCCGCTCGTAGAAGGCGCGTACGGCTGCCGCGTCGATCTTCTCGACCGTCTCCTCGGTGCCCTGGCGCGGACGCGACATGCGCGAGGTCGCCGGGAACAGCTCCTTGGAGAGCTCCTTGGCCGCGCGGCGGGCGGGGCTCGCCAGCTCGTGCGGGATCTCGTCGAGGCGGTTGCGGACCAGCCGCTCGACCTCGCTGTCGGCGAAGGCGGGCGTCCTGAGGGCGTCGGCGAGCAGGCCGAGCGCCTTGCCGAGACGGGAGGCCGGGACCTCCAGGCTCAGGCGGACGCCCGGGTGGTCGGCGTGCGCGTCGAGGGTCGCGCCGCAGCGTTCCAGCTCGGCGGCGAACTCCTCGGCGGAGTGCCTGTCGGTGCCCTCGGAGAAGGCCCGCGCCATGATCGTGGCGACACCGTCGAAACCGGCCGGCTCGGCGTCCAGCGGGGCGTCCAGGAGCACCTCGACGGCGATGACCTGCTGGCCGGGGCGGTGGCAGCGCAGAACGGTCAGGCCGTTCTCCAGCGTGCCGCGCTCGGGGGCCGGGAAGGCCCAGGGCTTCGCCTCGCCCGCACGGGGCTGGGGGTGGAACTCCATCGCGGCGAGCTCGCTCACTTGGCCGCCTCCTCGTTGTTGTCGCCGGCTTCCACGGTGGCTTCCGACTCCGGGTCCTCGGGGAAGTCCTCGTCCTGGGTGTGCTCCGCGGACTCGGGGGACAGCGGCTCGTAGACGAGTACCGCCCGGTTGTCGGGCCGCAGGCGGGCCTTGGCCACCTCCTGGACCTCCTCCGCCGTCACCGCGAGGACGCGGTCCACGGCGGTCAGGGCGAGCTGCGGGTCGCCGAACAGCACCGCGTACCGGCACAGCTCGTCGGCGCGGCCCGCGACCGTGCCGAGCCGGTCCAGCCACTCGCGCTCCAACTGGGCCTGGGCGCGCTCCATCTCCTCGGGCGTGGGGCCGTCCTGCGCGAAGCGGGCGAGCTCCTCGTCGATGGCGGCCTCGATGACCGGCACCTCGACGTCTCCGGAGGTCTTCACGTCCAGCCAGCCGAGCGAGGGCGCCCCGGCCAGGCGCAACAGGCCGAAGCCAGCCGCCACGGCCGTGCGGTCCCGGCGTACGAGCCGGTTGTAGAGGCGGGAGGACTCGCCGCCGCCCAGGACGGTGAGCGCCAGGTCGGCCGCGTCGGCCGCGCGCGTGCCGTCCTGGGGAAGCCGGTAGGCCGCCATCAGCGCCCGCGCCGGGACCTCCTCCACGACGACCTCGCGCAACTGCTCGCCGATGACCTCGGGCAGCGAGCCGTCGCGGGGCTCGGGCTTGCCGTCGTGGCCGGGGATCGAACCGAAGTACTTCTCGATCCAGGCGAGGGTCTGCTCCGGGTCGATGTCGCCGACCACGGAAAGCACCGCGTTGTTCGGCGCGTAGTACGTCCGGAAGAACTGGCGCGCGTCCTCCAGCGTGGCCGCGTCCAGGTCTGCCATCGAGCCGATCGGCGTGTGGTGGTAGGGGTGGCCCTGCGGGTAGGCGAGGGCGGTCAGCTTCTCGAAGGCGGTGCCGTAGGGAACGTTGTCGTAGCGCTGGCGGCGCTCGTTCTTGACGACGTCCCGCTGGTTCTCCATGGACTCGTCGTCCAGGGCGGCCAACAGCGAGCCCATGCGGTCGGCCTCCAGCCAGAGGGCGAGCTCGAGCTGGTGGGCGGGCATGGTCTCGAAGTAGTTGGTGCGCTCGAAGCTGGTGGTGCCGTTGAGCGAGCCCCCGGCGCCCTGCACGAGCTCGAAGTGGCCGTTGCCCTTCACCTGGGCGGAGCCCTGGAACATCAGGTGCTCGAAAAGGTGAGCCAGGCCGGTACGTCCCTTGACTTCGTGGCGGGAGCCGACGTCGTACCAGAGGCACACCGCCGCGACCGGGGTCAGGTGGTCCTCGGAGAGCACCACGCGCAGACCGTTGGCCAGGCGGTGCTCGGTCGCTGTCAGGCCCCCGGAGCCTGCCTCGGCTTTGGTCGTGTGACCCATGGGCATGTACGTCCCTTCGATCGCGGAGGCGGTCGTGAAACCGCGGTGTTCCTGCCGGTCCTGCCACTGTATGCAAGGTGCTGGAGCCTCGGTGAAGTTCCCGCCGCACGTACGCCCACAGCGGATCGCGTAGCCTGCGGGAGTCGTGCCCCGCAGCGGCCGCTCCGGCACCTCGGGGCAGCGGGACGGACCGTCGGTACCGGGTCCTTGCCCGGCTTGTCAGTACCGCGGTCCACAATGGTCCGCGTCAGATCCCGTTCACGCTTCAGCAAGAGCGAGCCGAAGGGGCGCGACCCGTAGGCGAGCGACCAGAAAAGAGGAGCCGGCAGCGATGGCCCGCCGCAGCACGAAGACCCCGCCGCCCGACGACTCGTTCGAGGAGAAGATCCTCGACATCGACGTCGTGGACGAGATGCAGGGCTCCTACCTCGAATACGCGTATTCGGTCATCTACTCCCGCGCCCTGCCCGACGCCCGTGACGGGCTCAAGCCGGTGCACCGCCGCATCGTGTACCAGATGAACGAGATGGGCCTGCGCCCCGACCGCGGCTACGTGAAGTGCGCGCGTGTCGTCGGTGACGTGATGGGCAAGCTCCACCCGCACGGAGACGCGTCGATCTACGACGCCCTGGTGCGTATGGCCCAGCCGTTCTCGATGCGCGTCCCGCTCGTCGACGGTCACGGCAACTTCGGCTCGCTGGGCAACGACGACCCGCCGGCCGCCATGCGGTACACCGAGTGCCGGATGGCCGAGGCCACGAGCCTGATGACCGAGTCGATCGACGAGGACACGGTCGACTTCGCGCCGAACTACGACGGCCAGGAGCGGGAGCCGGTCGCACTGCCGGCCGCCTTCCCGAACCTGCTGGTGAACGGTACGTCGGGCATCGCGGTCGGCATGGCCACGAACATGCCTCCGCACAACCTCGCCGAGGTCGTCGCGGCCGCGCGCCACCTGATCCGCCACCCGAACGCGGACCTGGACACGCTGATGAAGTACGTCCCGGGCCCCGACCTGCCCACCGGCGGCCGGATCGTCGGTCTCTCCGGGGTCCGGGACGCGTACGAGACGGGCCGCGGCACCTTCAAGATCCGTGCCACGGTCTCCGTGGAGAACGTGACGGCGCGCCGCATGGGCCTCGTCGTCACCGAGCTGCCCTTCACGGTCGGTCCCGAGAAGGTCATCACCAAGATCAAGGACCTGGTCAACGCGAAGAAGCTCCAGGGCATCGCGGACGTCAAGGACCTCACGGACCGCGCGCACGGCCTGCGTCTGGTCATCGAGGTCAAGAACGGCTTCGTGCCCGAGGCGGTCCTGGAGCAGCTCTACAAGCTGACGCCGATGGAGGAGTCCTTCGGCATCAACAACGTGGCCCTGGTCGACGGCCAGCCGCTCACGCTGGGCCTCAAGGAACTCCTGGAGGTCTATCTCGACCACCGCTTCAACGTGGTACGCCGCCGCTCGGAGTTCCGCCGCGGCAAGCGCCGCGACCGGCTGCACCTGGTGGAGGGCCTGCTCACCGCCCTCGTCGACATCGACGAGGTCATCCGGCTGATCCGTTCCAGCGAGAACTCCGCGCAGGCGAAGGAGCGCCTGATGGAGCGCTTCTCACTGTCGGACATCCAGACGCAGTACATCCTCGACACGCCGCTGCGCCGCCTCACCAAGTACGACCGCATCGAGCTGGAGGCGGAGAAGGACCGGCTCACCGCGGAGATCGCCGAGCTGACCCGGATCCTGGAGTCGGACGCCGAGCTGCGCAAGCTGGTCTCCGCCGAACTGGCCGCGGTGGCGAAGAAGTTCGGGACCGAGCGGCGCACGGTCCTGCTGGAGTCGTCGGGCACCCCGGCGACGGCCGTGCCGCTGCAGGTGGCGGACGACCCGTGCCGGGTGCTCATGTCGTCGACGGGTCTGCTGGCCCGTACCGCGAGCGGCGAACCCTTCGCGCGGGACGCGGACGGCAAGCGCGCCAAGCACGACGTGATCGTCTCGGCGGTGCCGGCGACGGCGCGCGGCGAGGTGGGCGTGGTCACGTCGACGGGCCGTCTGCTGCGGGTGAACGTGGTGGACCTGCCCCAGCTGCCCGAGACGGCGGCGGCGCCGAACCTCTCCGGAGGCGCGCCGGTCTCGGAGTTCGTCTCCCTGGAGGACGACGAGACGGTGGTCTGCCTGACCACGCTCGACGAGTCGTCCCCGGGCCTCGCCCTGGGCACGGAACAGGGTGTCGTCAAGCGTGTGGTGCCCGACTACCCGTCCAACAAGGACGAGCTGGAGGTCATCACGCTCAAGGAGGGCGACCGGATCGTCGGCGCGGTGGAGCTGCGCACCGGCGAGGAGGACCTGGTGTTCATCACGGACGACGCGCAGCTGCTGCGTTACCAGGCGTCCCAGGTGCGCCCCCAGGGCCGGCCGGCCGGCGGCATGGCGGGCGTCAAGCTCGCCGCGGGCGCCAAGGTCATCTCCTTCACCGCAGTCGATCCGGCCGCGGACGCGGTGGTCTTCACGGTGGCGGGCTCGCGCGGCACGCTCGACGACTCGGTCCAGACGACCGCCAAGCTCACCCCGTTCGACCAGTACCCGCGCAAGGGCCGTGCCACCGGTGGGGTGCGCTGCCAGCGGTTCCTGAAGGGCGAGGACTGCCTGGCGCTGGCCTGGGCGGGCCCGGTCCCGGCACGGGCGGCGCAGAAGAACGGCACCGCGGCCGAGCTCCCGGAGATCGACCCGCGCCGGGACGGCTCGGGCACCTCACTGCCGAAGACCGTGTCCGTGGTGGCGGGACCGGTGTTCTAGGTCCTGTCCGACAAGGCCTGGGCCGAGGGGTCCTCGGGATCCGGTTCATCGGGGTTCCGTACGTACCTCAGGACGCCCCACATGCCGTGCTCGTCGGCGTGTGGGGCGTCGGTCCTGCACGCCTCCAGCTCCTTGGCGAGCGTGGGCGCGTCGATGCCGTAGCCGATCAGGACGAGCTGGGTGAGGCGTGCCTCGGCGGCCGCCCAGGGTTGCGGATGGAAGCGCAGGAACCGGCCGACGGCGTGGACGCCATAGCGGTTCCGGGCGTCGTGGGGCCCGAAGTCGACGTACCCCTTGATGCGGTAGAGCCCCTCGGGCCTGCTGTCGAGGAACCCCATCAGCCGGCGGGGGTCGAGGGGGACGTCGGAGACGAAGGACAGGCTGTCGTATCCGGTGTGCAGGTGGTCGCCGTGCTCGTCACCGCCGTCGTGGTCGTGCAGGTCGTCGAAGGACAGCTGCCCGACGCGCTCCTCGCCGGGCCGGCAGTCGAAGAGGAACTCGGGGTCAATGCGCCCGTAGGTGGCGGGGACGACGGCGGCGCGGTCGGTGAGCGAGCCGACGAGGCCGAGAACGCGCTCGGCATCGGCCGCCCGGTCGAGCTTGTTGACGACGACGAGGTCGGCGAGGGCGAGGTGCCGGTCGGTCTCGGGGTGCCGCTCGCGAGTGGCGTCGAACTCGGCCGCGTCGACGACCTCGACGAGTCCGCCGTACACGATCCCGGGATGCTCGCTGGCGAGCACCATCCGTACGAGCTCCTGGGGTTCGGCCAGGCCGCTGGCCTCGATGACGATGACGTCGATGCCGGCGGCGGGCGCGGCCAGCCGCTCCAGATACACATCGAGTTCGCTCGCGTCGACGGCGCAGCACAGGCATCCGTTGCCCAGCGAGACCGTCGAGTCGCCGAGCGCCCCGGCCACGGCCATCGCGTCGATCTCGATGGCGCCGAAGTCGTTGACGATCACCCCGATGCGGCTGCCTCCGCTGCGGTGGAGGAGGTGGTTGAGGAGTGTGGTCTTTCCGGAGCCCAGGAAGCCGGCGAGTACGACGACCGGGATCTGCTGCGGACTGCGGCTGTGCCCCACTCTGCGACCTCTCTCACGCGGACGCGGGGGGGGGGGGGGGGCGCCCCCCCCCCCCCCCCCCCCACCACACCCGCCCCCCCACTCGAGGGGGTAGACAACACCCCC
>NZ_JBHYKH010000198.1:0-6015 GCF_042741275.1 Streptomyces sp. NPDC058964 | reverse complement strand
CATCACTCCCGCGGCCGGGTGCGGCGGCGACCTGCCGGGCGCACGCACGACGAATCGAATGCCGACCCAGGATACGAGTGGGAATAAACACCGCGAAGTGAACGATTGTTAGCCGCCCCAGCGGGGCAGACGATGGGCAGGGCGCCGGAGCGTGCGACCCTCGCTTCCCTCCGTGCGCCGCCTCTCCGCCTCCCCGCCGATCAGAGCCGCTCGGCACACTCTGGGAGACGGCAAGCGCCGCCCACCGCTCGCCGGTCCCCTCCAGTCGACCCGCACCCCGACGACCGGCGGACGGCCGCCTGATTCGGGGGTTGACATGGCCACACAGAGTTCAGGGGTAGGAAGGATCGTTTCGGCTGCCAAAGCAAAGCTTGCAGCCGTCAACGACTCCATCAGCACGCGGAGTACACGTCACCGCAGAAGGGCTGTCCTCGCCCAGCAGCACCGGCTCCACTTCGACCTGATCTGCAAGGCTATGGACGATCCCGCCCTGGCCGCCGTTCTCGACACCTACGAGACGGACATCCCGCTGGAGAAGCAACGCCAGTTCCTGTTCGCCAACGCGCTGTACATCAACGCGCTCTACTTCCACCGCATCGGGGCGATGACCCGGGCAGAGCTCTACGGCCATCTGCGGGTGATGTGCCAGAACAAGGTGTTCCGCGAGTACTGGGAGGCGACTCGCCACCACAGGAAGAGCCTGCCCGAGGCGTCGGAGGAGTTCACCCTGGGCCTGATGATGGACGACCTGGTGCAGGAACTCGCCGATGCCGACACGGACGAGTGGTGGGTCGTGGGCGAGCCCCCCGAGAAATCCTCATGACCCCAGGGGGCTTCGCCATACCCGGTCGTCAGGAGTCGGGGATATCCCGCTTTGCGCGGATGAGGGTCTCGCGCGTGATGATCACGATCCGCTCGTAGTCCGCTCGTGCGGCGTCCGACGGCAGCTCCGGGTCCAGTTGCGCGGTCGCTTCACGCCCGATCACGGCGAAGTCGCCGTTGTCGAGTTCGAAGATGTCGGGGCATGTCTGCCCCGTTGCACTGCCGCGCTCCCGAGGAGAAGCCCCTACACGTCGCACGATCTTCACGGAAAGCTACCGCCTTATGGCTGGGAGAGATGAGAGTTTCTCCTCCGAGCATGACTTTCCGAGCGTGGTTTCTGTCGGAGCGCGCTCTCCGTGCGCAAGGGTGTTCGCCGGAGCGCCCGGAGAGGGGCAAGCGACAAGATATCGACTCCGGTGCCCTTGGTGCGCCTGTTATCCCTCGGCGACCGGGTTAATTTTTCCGGCTCCGCTTGACCCCGCGGACGCGGCGGACAGACCCTCCGTCCCGTCCCACCGAGCCCCGGCCTTCCGCCGCTTCCGGCGCCCCGGCTCCCGTCGGTCTGCCCTGGAACAAGGTCAGTTGACGTCCGGCACGGCCTCCGGCGGCTCCGGCCCCACGTACCGGGCCACCGGGCGGATGATCTTCGCGTCCTCTGCCTGTTCCAGGATGTTGGCGCTCCAGCCCACCACACGCGCCGCGGCGAAGGTGGGGGTGAACATCTCGCGGGGCAGGCCGCACAGTTCCATGACCACACCGGCGTAGAACTCGACGTTCGTGTGGAGTTCGCGGCCGGGCTTCAGTTCGGCAAGGATCGTCTCGACCTGGCGTTCGACCTCAAGGGCGAACTCGACACGTGGGCCACCGAACCCCCGGGCGATGTCGCGCAGCATCCGCGAACGGGGGTCCTCCGTGCGGTAGACGGCGTGCCCGAAGCCCATGATGCGCTCGCCGGCGAGGACGCGTTCCCTGATCCAGGGGTCGATCCGGTCCGGGGTTCCGATGGCGTCCAGCGTGTCCAGGGCCCGGCTGGGCGCTCCGCCGTGCAGCGGCCCGGACAGCGCACCCACGGCGCCCACGAGGCACGCCGCGACGTCCGCGCCCGTCGACGCGATGACCCGCGCCGTGAAGGTTGACGCGTTGAAACCGTGATCAATGGTCGAGATCAGGTATTGCTCGACCGCCCTGGCCCGCAGCGGGTCCGGCTCCGTGCCCGTGAGCATGAAGAGGTAGTTCGCCGCGTACGACAGGTCCTCGCGCGGCTCCACGGGCGCGAGCCCCCGGCCGAGCCGGTACAGCGCGGTGAGCAGCGTCGGCACGGCCGCGCAGGCGGCGACCGTGTCCTCGCGGCGCCGGTCCGCGTCGATGTCGTACACCGGCCGGAACCCTTTCGCCGCCCCCAGCAGCGACAGCGCGGTGCGCATCCCGGCCAGCGGGCCGGAGGTGCGGCTCGCCGCGGCTATTGCGGGCAGGGCGGCCCGGACGCCGTCGGGCAGCAACCGGAGTGCCGCGGTCTCGGCGGTGAAGGCGGTGCGCCGCTCGGCGTCGGGCAGTTCGCCGTGGACCAGGAGATGCCAGGCGTCCTCGAAGCAGCGGGTGCGGGCGAGTTCGACGGCCGAGTACTGGCGGTAGTGGTAGAAGCCCTCGAGCCCCCGGACGTCGCCGATGCCGGTGTCGGTGACGACGACACCCGCGAGTCCGCGCGGGACGTCGACAAGAGTGGGCGCGGCCCTGTTGATGGACATGGTTCTCCTCCCTGGACTTGATTTCACTGTCAATGTTTGACTAATCATCTGTCAATATTGATCCAGTCAATGTGCCCAAAGGCGGCTACGGTGACCCCCATGCACGATCAAGAACCCGCCCCCGGCCGTCCCGGACGGAGGCTGAGCACCAAGGAGACCGCCGAAGCGCTCGGCGTGAAGCCGGAGACCGTGTACGCGTACGTGAGCCGCGGTCAGCTCAGCAGCAGGCGTGAGCCCGGCGGCCGCGGGAGCACCTTCGACGCCAAGGAGGTGGAGGCCCTCGCCCGGCGCAACAGGCGTGAGAGCGGCGGGAGTCCGGGGTCCGGCGGCGAGCCGGCCGTACGCACCCGCCTCACCCTTATCGACAAGGACCGGTACTACTTCCGGGGCGTGGACGCCGTCGAACTCGCCGCGCGCCACTCCTACGAAGAGGTCGCCGAGTGGCTGTGGACCGGGCGGATGCGCCCCGGGATCACCTTCACCGCGCCCGACGCCACCGTCGCCGTCGCCCGCCGCGCCGTGGACGCCCTGCCCGAGCACACCGCGCCCACGGACCGGCTGCGCGTCGCGGCGATCGCCGCCGCGGCCGAGGACCCGCTGCGCTTCGACCTGTCCGAGGAGGCCGTGCTCGGCACCGCGCGCGTCCTCATCCCCACGCTCGTCGCCGCCCTGCCGCCCCAGCCGTTCGCCCGCCACCACGACGAGGGTCCGCTGGCCCACCGTCTGTGGGGCAGGCTGACCGGGCGCGAGGCCGACGACGCGTCACTGCGCACGCTGGACACGGCACTCGCCCTGCTCGTCGACCACGACCTGGCCGCCTCGACCCTCGCCGTGCGGGTCGCCGCCTCCGCCCGCGCCCACGCCTACGCGGCCGTCTCGGCCGGACTCGGCGTGATCGAGGGCCCGTTGCACGGCGCCGCGAGCGGACTCGCACACCGGATGCTCCAGGACGTGCTCGAGCGGGGCACCGCCGTCCCGGTGATCGCTGACGAGCTGCGCGCGGGCCGCCGTGTCCCCGGGCTCGGCCACCGGCTCTACCCGGGCGAGGACCCCCGCGCGCGAGCCCTGTTCGCCCTCCTGGAACGGGTCCCGCGCGCGGAACCCGCCCTCCTCGCGGCCCGCGATGTCGTCGCCACCACCGCCCGCCACACACCACTGCACGCCAACGTCGACCTGGCCCTCGCCGTGCTCACCGTCTCCTGCGGCATGCCCGCGACGGCAGGCGAGACGATCTTCGCCGTCGCCCGGACCGCGGGCTGGATCGCGCACACCCTGGAGGAGTACGGGGAGCGCCCGCTGCGTATGCGCCCCAGTGGCCACTACGTCGGCCCCAGGCCGCCGCAACCCCTGCCGGAGTAGGACGCGAGCCCGGCTGGAAGCCACTCCGGGCAAAGTCAGGTTAGGCTCACCTCTGTGAGTAGGTGTGCGACCGTCTCCCGGAGCCTCGACGAGCCCGTTTCCGGTACCGCGGCCACTGCGACGACATGGCTGCTGCTGGAACAGCCCGGCCCCTGGGGTGCCAAAGCGCTCACATCGAGCCATCTGGACCCCGCGCTCGGCCGCGCCCTGGAGGCGGCCGCCGAGGGAACGGGCGTACGGATCGCGCTGATCCGGCGCCCCGGACGGCACGCCGACCCCGGCAGTCCCGCCGTGCGCAACGTCTACGCCGCCCACACCGTCCCCGGGAACACCTGGCTGCACAGCGCCACGACCCGCGACCCGGAACAGCTGCGCGCCCTCGACTTCGCCGCCCTCGGCGCGGGCGACCACCGTTCGTTCGACGCGGTGCTCCGCGGCCGGCCCCACTCGGACGGTCCGCTCGCGCTCGTCTGCACCAACGGCAAACGCGACCGCTGCTGCGCCCTCCTGGGCCGTCCCCTCGCCTCCGAGCTCGCCTCCTCCGGTGTGCTCGGCACCTGGGAGGTCACTCATCTGGGTGGTCACCGCTTCTCGCCCACGGTCCTCGTCCTGCCGTACGGATACGCGTACGGCCGGGCCGAGGCACACGCCGTCAAGGAGGTCCTGCACGGCATCAGGGAGGGCCGGGTGGTCCTCGACGGATGCCGCGGGTGCTCCGCCTGGGAACGGCCCGGACAGGCGGCCGAGCTGGCCGTGCGCGCGGCCGTCGACGAGTACGCGGCGGGCGCCCTCAGCGTCGTGCGGACGGACGGCGGGGCACCGCACTGGGACGTGACCGTCGCCCACACCGACGGCCGCCTCTGGCGGGTCACGGTGGCCCAGGGCGCCTCGCTGCCGCCCCGGCCGGAGAGCTGCGGGGCGTCGGTGCTCGGCACGCCGGCCCGGATGGACGTGGTGGCGGTGCAGGAGCTGACGGCGACGGCACTGGCGAGCTGACGGCGCCGGGCCGGGGCAGCACTGATTTCCCGTGGTCCGGTTTCCCAAGATCTGGTCAAGAGATCCACGCCACACCCCCTACGGCAGGGCTCGCCCGTCCACGTACCGTCGTGGGCATGAGCCCCACTCCCCCCGCACGCCGTCTGCGCCTCGGTCTGCCTCGACGGGTGTTCTCGCAGGTACTGCTGATGCAGGTGACGATCGCCGCGGGGGTTGCGGTACTCGCGACCGGGCTCTTCCTGGCACCGCTGAGCAAGCAGCTGGACAACGAGGCGATGCACCGCGCGCTGGCGATCGCGCAGACCACCGCTCAGGAGCCGCAGGTCGCCGCGGACCTCCAGAACACCCTGCCGACGGTGGACGGCCCGGTGCAGCGCGAGGCGGAGCGCATCCGGCACGCCACCCACGCCGAGTACATCGTGGTGATGAACCTGCGGGGGATCCGCTGGTCGCACACGAACCCGCGGCAGATCGGCCTGAAGGTCTCGACCAGTCCCAAGGAGGCCCTGGCCGGCAAGCAGGTCATGGAAATCGACACCGGCACCCTGGGCCGCTCCGCCCGCGGCAAGGTGCCCCTGTACGACGCCGACCACCGGATCGTCGGGGCGGTCTCCGTCGGCATCCCGTACGACAGCGTGCGGGCCCGGCTGATCAGCGCGATCCCAGGGCTGTTCGCGTACGCGGGCGGTGCCCTCGCGGCCGGCGCGCTGGCCGCCTGGCTGATCTCCCGCCGGGTCCAGCGGCAGACCCGGGACCTGGCCTTCTCGGACATCTCGGCGCTGCTGGCGGAGCGCGAGGCGATGCTGCACGGCATCCGGGAGGGCGTCGTCGCACTCGACCGCACCGGCCGCATACGTTTGCTCAACGACGAGGCGCGACGGCTGCTGGGCATCGGCGACGAAGCCGTCGGCCGGTCGCCGGACGAGACTCTGGGCACGGGTCGCACGACGGATGTCCTGACGGGCCGGGTGACCGGCACCGACCTGCTCACCGTCCGCGGTCAGCGGGTGCTGGTCGCCAACCGCATGCCCACGGACGACGGCGGCGCCGTGGCCACCCCGCGCGACCAGTGGAGTATAACACACAGACACTG
>NZ_JBHYKH010000197.1:6212-15145 GCF_042741275.1 Streptomyces sp. NPDC058964 | reverse complement strand
CGGTCCATCTCGGCGGCCAGCTCGTGCGTGAGCACCTTGTATGCCGCCCGCCGCACGGTGGCCTGCCAGTCGCCGCCCCGGTCCGTCCGCGGCGCCGCGAACCGCCGGTACTGTCCGAGCAGTTCACCGGCTCCCGAGGGATCCGTGAACAGCCCGTCCACCTGCCGGAGGGCGTCGTAGCCGGTGGTGCCCGCGACGGGCCACGAGGCCGGGAGGCGCTCCCCGTCGGCCAGGATCTTCTCGACGACCGTCCAGCGGCCGCCCGTCGCCGCGTGCAGCCGCGTCAGATAGCCGTCGGGGTCGGCGAGGCCGTCCGGATGGTCGATGCGCAGCCCGTCGACCACGCCCTCGTGCAGCAGCCGCAGAATCGTGCCGTGCGTGGCCTCGAAGACCTCCGGGTCCTCCACCCGCACCCCGATCAGCTCCGAGATGCTGAAGAAGCGCCGGTAGTTGAGTTCCGTACGGGCCAGGCGCCACCACACGGGCCGGTACCACTGTGCGTCCAGGAGCCGTGGCAGCGGAAGCTTCTCGGTGCCCTCACGGAGCGGGATCACGTGGTCGTGGTAGCGCAGCACGTCCCCGTCGACCGCGAGCCGGCCGATCTCCTCGCCGAGCGGGCCGCCGAGCACCGGCAGGAGCACCTGTCCGTCCTGTGCCCGCCAGTCGATGTCGAACCAGCGTGCGTACGGAGACTCGGGGCCCTCCCGCAGCACCTCCCACAGGGCGCGGTTGTGGCGCGGGGACATGGCCATGTGGTTGGGCACGATGTCCACCACCAGCCCCAGACCGTGCTCCCGCGCGGTGCGCGACAGCGCGCGCAGGCCCTCCTCCCCGCCGAGTTCGCCGCGCACGCGCGCGTGGTCCACCACGTCGTAGCCGTGCGTGGAGCCCGGGACGGACTCCAGGACGGGGGACAGATGCAGGTGGGAGACGCCGAGCGACGCCAGGTACGGGACGGCGGCCGCCGCGGCCGCGAACGGGAACGCGGGCTGCAGCTGCAACCGGTAGGTGGCCGTCGGCACCGGGGGGTCGGGTCGCTCAGGTGTCATGCAGACCTACGTACCCATCCCGCCGTGCTTCGTGTCATCACGCCCCGCAGGTGGCCCACGCGCGCGAGCGGCATTCGAGCCGGAAGCCCGCACGCGCGCGGACGACGAGCCCCGGAGCACCGCCCTGGGCCCCGGCGTCGAATCCCCGCCTGCACCGCGACGCCATGCACGCTCGCCCATGCCCTTCGCACAGGGGGACCCCGCTCGCCGCACCGGGCCCCGACCCGGGTACATCCAGTACGAGGGCCGGGGCCCGGCGCGCCGGGAGCACGCTCGCCCGATCTCCCGGCTTCGCTCGAGCAAGGGGCCCCATGGCGCCGCAGGGCCCGCCCTTCGGGCGGACGACGGGGATGTGACGACTGCACCTACGCCGGCCGCCGCAGCACCGTCAGGCTCCGGTCCACCAGGGTCAGGCGCTCCCCGGCCTCCACCTTCGGCCCCGTCCCCGGCGGCACGCCGTCGACGCGGGCGGTGTCGACCACGACCTGCCACTGCCGGCCGTGGTTCACCGGCACCACGAAGTCCAGGGATCCCGGCGAGGCGTTGAACATCAGCAGGAACGAGTCGTCGCCGATGCGCTCCCCGCGCGGGCCGGGCTCGGAGATGGCGTTGCCGTTGAGGAACACCGAGAGCGCCGAAGCCCGCGCCGAGTCCCAGTCCCGCTGGGTCATCTCCTCACCCTCCGGGGTGAACCAGGCGATGTCGGAGAGCTCGTCGTGCGTCCCCTCCACCGGCCGGCCGTGGAAGAAGCGCCGTCTGCGGAAGACAGGGTGGTCCTTGCGCAGCCACACCATCGCGCGCGTGAAGTCGAGCAGTTCGCCCCCGTGCCCGTCGGGATCGGGCCAATGGAGCCAGGACAGCTCGTTGTCCTGGCAGTAGGCGTTGTTGTTGCCGCGCTGGGTGCGCGCGAACTCGTCCCCGTGGCTGATCATCGGCACGCCCTGGGACAGCATCAGCGTCGCGACGAAGTTCCGCATCTGACGGGCGCGCAGCGTCCGCACGCCGGGGTCGTCGGTGTCGCCCTCCGCGCCGCAGTTCCACGACCGGTTGTGGCTCTCGCCGTCCCGGCCCTCCTCGCCGTTGGCCAGGTTGTGCTTGTCGTTGTAGGACACCAGGTCGTGCAGGGTGAACCCGTCGTGGCAGGTCACGAAGTTGATCGAGGCCAGCGGCCGCCGCCCGTCGTCCTGGTAGAGGTCCGACGAGCCGGTCAGCCGGGACGCGAACTCGGCCAGCGCGCGCGGCTCGCCCCGCCACAGGTCCCGTACCGTGTCGCGGTACTTCCCGTTCCACTCGGTCCACAGCGGCGGGAAGTTGCCCACCTGGTAGCCGCCCTCGCCCACGTCCCACGGCTCGGCGATCAGCTTGACCTGGGAGACCACCGGGTCCTGCTGCACCAGGTCGAAGAACGACGACAGCCGGTCCACTTCGTGGAACTGCCGGGCCAGGGTCGCCGCGAGGTCGAAGCGGAAGCCGTCGACGTGCATCTCGGTGACCCAGTAGCGCAGTGAGTCCATGATCATCTGCAGGACGTGCGGGGACCGCATGAGCAGCGAGTTCCCGGTGCCCGTGGTGTCCATGTAGTAGCGCGGATCGCTCGTGAGGCGGTAGTACGACGGGTTGTCCAGGCCCCGGAAGGACAGCGTCGGGCCCAGGTGGTTGCCCTCGGCGGTGTGGTTGTAGACCACGTCCAGGATGACCTCGATCCCGGCCTCGTGCAGCGCCCGGACAGCCGACTTGAACTCCAGCACCTGCTGGCCGCGGTCGCCCCAGGAGGCGTACGCGTTGTGCGGGGCGAAGAAGCCGATGGTGTTGTAGCCCCAGTAGTTGTTCAGACCCATGTCGACCAGGCGGTGGTCGTTCACGAACTGGTGCACCGGCATCAGCTCCAGAGCCGTGACACCGAGCTGCGTCAGATGCTCGACGACCGCCGGGTGCGCGAGACCCGCGTAGGTGCCGCGCAGCTCCTCGGGGAGCCCCGGGTGGCGCATGGTGAGGCCCTTCACATGGGCCTCGTAGATCACGGTGTGGTGGTACTCGGTCCGCGGCCGCCGGTCGTCGCCCCAGTCGAAGTACGGGTTGACCACGACCGACGTCATGGTCTGCGGGGCCGAGTCCAGGTCGTTGCGCTTCTCCGGCGCGTCGAAGTGGTAGCCGTACACCTCCTCGCCCCACCGGACCGACCCGCCGACCGCCTTCGCGTACGGGTCGAGCAGCAGCTTCGCGGAGTTGCAGCGCAGTCCGCGCCCGGGGTCGTACGGGCCGTGCACCCGGAACCCGTACCGCTGCCCCGGCATGACGCCCGGCAGGTAGGCGTGCCGCACGAACGCGTCGCTCTCCCGCAGTTCCACCGCCGTCTCCGAGCCGTCGTCGTGCAGCAGACACAGCTCTACTCGGTCCGCGGCCTCCGTGAAGACCGCGAAGTTGGTTCCGGCGCCGTCGTATGTGGCGCCGAGCGGATACGCCTCTCCAGGCCAGACCTGCATGGACACGACTCTTCCAGTTGTCCCGCGCCGCTGGGGCTCCTTGACCATGAGTCTGCCCGAAACTGATGGAACCCCCTGTGACTTACGTCCCTCTTATCTCCCGACCAGTGCATACAGAGGTATGCCGAATCCAGTGGGGCAGACACGTACTCCCGGGGCCACAGGGGGAGTAGGGGGAAGATGTGCGCAAGCTAGTGCACCGCCATCTGGGCAAGGTGGTGGCGGGTGCGGCCATAGCGGTGGCCGGGACCGCCGTGATGGTCGGGATCACCCTGCCGGGAACGGCAGGGGCGGACGAGTCGGGAGGGGCCGGCCGGAGCGCCCAGCAGCCGGGCCAGGGGCAGGACGCGACCGAGGCCGGGCCGGGCGTCGTCCAGAAGGCGCCGGCCGAGGGCGACAAGGGCAAGGGCCGCGACCCGCTGACCGACGACGAGATCAAGCGGGTCGAGCGGATCGCCGCGACCGGGCAGCAGCTCGCCTCGGGTGAGAACGTCGAGGGCAACCGCGGTCCGCAGCGCCTCACCGTCGACCTCGCCGACCCGGACGCCGACGAACTGGACGACCCGAACGCGCCCCGCCGCGCGGACGTGACGTTCTACGACTACCGGAACGACACCCTGGTCACCAAGACCGTGGACCTCGACACCGGGAAGGTCGTGCAGACCGGCACCCAGCACGGCGTCCAGCCGCCGATGAGCCGTGCCGAGAACGCCGAGGCGGCCAGGATCCTGATCGCCGACCCGCTCGGTGCCGGACTCAAGGCCGACTACAAGGACGCCACGGGCCAGGAGCTCACCTCGCCGGACCAGCTGCTGTTCAACGGCGCGGTGTACCGGGCCGCCCCGGGTGCCCAGCCCGCCGTGCTCGACAAGTGCGGCGAACACCGGTGCGTGCGGCTGTTCCCGAAGGTCAAGAACGGCCCCTGGATCGACGCCAGGTCGCTGATCATCGACCTGAGCGCCCGCAAGGTCGCCAAGCTCGGCCGTTGAGCCGCCGTCGGTTCACCTTTCCAACTTGCATCTCCTTCAAGGGAGTCACTTCGTCATGCGCGTGATCAGAAACAGCCGTGCCCGCACGCGGGCGGCGGTGGGTCTGTCGGTGGCGGCCCTGGCCGCCGGTGCGACGACCGGTGCGGCGCCCGCGGTCGCCCAGCCGAGGACGGCGGCAGCGGCGGCCGCCGACTGCAGTGCCGCCTACAAGATCGAGCAGAAGCTCTCCAGCGGCACGACCTGGCGGATGTGCTGGCGCTACGACAGCAAGGCCGGCCTCGTCCTGGAGAACGTCTCCTACCAGCCCAAGGGCGAGACCAAGCCGATCAAGGTCCTCAACAACGCCCGGCTCGCCCAGATCGACGTCCCCTACGACGACGGCAGCGTCGAGTACGACGACCTGACCGGCTTCGGCTTCGCACAGGGCCTGGTGAACCTGGCTCCGGGCGAGTGCCCCGGCGGCACGATCAAGAGCGTCAAGGTCCCGGACGCCTGGGACCCACAGCATCCCGACGTCAACGGCCTGTGCACGACGACCCGTTCGCGTGGTCACGCCTACCGCATGCAGGGCGACAGCGCCAACAAGGTCTACCAGGCCCAGGGCAAGGACCTCCTGGTCTACACGGTCAACCAGGTCGGCTGGTACGAGTACATGACCGAGTGGCGCTTCCAGGACGACGGCACGATCAACATGAACGTCGGCGCCACCGGCAGCCTCTCCTACGAGGACTACGACGCCGGCGACGGCCGTGGCTGGCCCATCGGCAAGGGCGCCAAGGCCTACGCCACCAGCCACAGCCACAACGTCTTCTGGCGGCTGGACTTCGGCCTCGACGGCTCCTCCAAGGGGAAGGTCGAGCAGTACGACTCGGCGGTCAGTGCCCCCGCGCAGGGCCAGGAGGCGCCGACCAACAAGACCACCCGTACCAAGGTCACCAAGGAACTCGCGGGCGACTACAAGACCTACCGCTGGTGGCGGATGGTCAGCGCGACCGGCAAGAACAAGGACGGTCACGCACGTTCGTACGAGATCGTCCCCGGCCCGACCACCAAGTACCCGGGCCGCAGCTTCACCAAGCACGACGTGTACTTCACCGAGTACAACAAGTGCGAGCAGTTCGCCAGCAACAACCCCGGCAACTGCCCCGCCGGAGCGGGCAAGTCCGTCGACAAGTGGGTCAACGGCCAGACGCTCACGCACCCGGTGGTCTGGATGAACGTGGGCTTCCACCACATCGCCCGGGACGAGGACCAGCAGCCGATGCCGGTCCACTGGCAGGGATTCTCCATCGCCCCGCGCGACGTCACGGCTATGAATCCGCTCACTCCGGACGAGCTCGCGTGGCAGAACGGCCACTGGCGGCCGCGCAGTTGAGAAACGACCCTGTCCATCCGGCTGCACCGCCGACCGCTCCCGGAGTACCCTTCCTTGATCGTTGGGACGGGGAGAGCTCGGGGGAGCGGAAGGCGGTGCACGGGTGGGCTCGGGAGGGCTGGAGCTGCCCCCTGGTGACGAGGGTCACGAGGGAAACTCCACAGACGTCCCGCCCGGCGCGGTGTCTCTGGCGCGGCCGATGGACGCCGGTGCCATCGGGCCGGAACTGGACTGGGACACCGACGCCTGGCTCGAGGTGCGCCCGCGGGCGCAGCGGGCCGGCCGGGCCTACATCTGGCTGAACCTCGTCGAGCAGCGGCTGCGCGCGGTCGTGGCCGCCGTTCTGCGTCCGATCTACGAACCCGTCCACGGCGACGAGTGGGTGGTCGCCGCGGCCGGCCCCGCCGGACAGGAGTGGGTGCAGCGGGCGGTCGCCGTACGTGAGGTGAGCCGCCGCAAGGGCTACTTGCTCGACCCGGCCGACGACAACGTCCTCAGCTTCCTGACGCTGCCCCAGCTGCGCGAGCTGATGGTGCAGCACTGGCCGTGCTTCGAGCCCTACTTCGACGAGCGCCGGGACGTAGAACTCGCCCTGGACGAGCTCGAGGTGACCCGCAACGTGGTCTCCCGCAACCGGGCCCTGTCCGAGGCCGTCCTGAACCAGGCCGAACGCGCCTCCGCCCGGCTGCTGGAGATGCTGGGAGCGGGCGGCGACGTGCCGTCCGCGCGCCGGCTGCCCGTCGACGCCGTCGAGGACCTGGTCGGGGACCGGTACGCCGATGTGGTCGCCGTGCACCCCGACCGGGTGCGGCTGCTGCGCCAGTTCCCCGCCGAGGACATCTTCGGCGGCGCCCGCCGCCTCGACGCCATCGGCATAGGCCTCAACCTGCTCGTGCAGAACTTCTCCGGGCGGCGACTGGTGCGGCTTGCCGAGTCCGGCTGCCGGGTGCGGCTGCTCTTCCTGAACCCGGCCTCCAGCGCGGTGAAGCGGCGCGAACGCGAACTCGGGATGAAACGGGGCGAACTGGCTCGCTCCGTCGAGATGAACATCCTGCACATGCGCCGGGTGCGGTCCCGGCTCCGGGATCCCGGCGCCTTCGAGATCCAGGTGTACGACGAGACCCCGCGCTTCACGGCCTACATGGTGGACGGCGACGGCGCGGACGGTGTCGCCGTGGTGCAGTCCTATCTGCGCGGCGCGCGCGGGATGGAGGTGCCGGTGCTGGTGCTGCGCAACGGGGGCCGTGTGGTCAAGCCGGGCAGTGTGGACGAAGGCGGACTCTTCCCGACCTACCGCGAGGAGTTCGACCTGAACTGGGCGGATTCGCGACCCGTGTCCTGAACCGTCCCCGGGCGCAGGCGGAACGCGGTCCTCGCATTGTCAGTGGCCCGTGCGATCGTGGAGACCACTGGGGGAAAGCACCACCAAGAAGGGGGGCCGCCCATGGGCTGGCACCGGGAGCTGCTGATCGGCTTCGACCTGGAGACGACCGGGACCGATCCGCGCGAGGCGCGCATCGTCACGGGGGCCGTGATCGAGGTCAGGGCCGGGCGGCCCATAGGGCGCCGGGAGTGGCTGGCGGACCCGGGCGTGGAGATCCCGGCCGACGCCGTCGCCGTGCACGGCATCAGCAACGAGCGCGCGGCGGCCGAGGGCCGGCCGGCCGACCGGGTCGCGGACGCCATCGCGGACGTCCTCACGGGTTACTGGAAGTCGGGCGTGCCCGTCGTCGCCTACAACGCCGCCTTCGACCTCACCCTGCTCTCCGCCGAACTGCGGAGGCACGACCTGCCGTCCCTGTCCGACCGCCTGGGCGGCACCGACCCGGCCCCGGTCGTCGACCCGTACACCATCGACCGCCGGGTCGACCGCTACCGCCGGGGCAAGCGCAACCTCGAAGCCGTCTGCGCGGAGTACGGCATCGCCCTCGACTCCGCCCACGAAGCCTCCGCCGACGCCCTGGCCGCGGCCCGTCTGGCCTGCGCGATAGCCGAGCGCCACCCCAAGATCGCGGCCCTCGGCCCGGCGGAACTCCACCGCCGCCAGATCGAGTGGTACGCCGAGTGGGCGGCGGACTTCCAGGCGTTCCTGCGCCGCAAGGGCGACCAGGACGCGGTGATCGACGGCACGTGGCCCCTGCGTGAACTGATGGAGAGCCGGCCCGCGTAGCCCAGGGGCACACGACCCGTGCGACGGCGGGCAGTCGTGCCGCCCCGGGCGGCACGGGCGGGCACGGCGGCACGCTGCCGGCACCGGGCCGCGCAGCCGCCTCAGAACGGATACCACCGCACCGTCTCGTCCCCGTCCCGCAGCGACGCCACCCGGCGCCGGAACTCCGCCAGTGCCTTGGGGTCGGCCGGGGCGTGCTGGGCGACCCAGGCGCAGCTCGCGGTCTCCCGGGCGCCCCGCAGCACCGAGCAGCCCGCCCACTCGCGCACGTCCCAGCCGTACGTCTCGGTGAAGGAGTCGTACGCCCCGGCGGGCAGTCCGTAGCGGTCGCGGGACAGGGCCATCACGACCAGGTCGTGCTCGCGCAGATCGGCGGAGAAGGTCTCCATGTCGACCAGCACCGGGCCGTCGGGACCGATGTGCACATTGCGCGGCAGCGCGTCGCCGTGGATCGGGCCCGGCGTCAGGTGCGGGGTGAGCGCGGCGGCGGCCGACGCGAAGCCGTCCCGCCGCTCGCGCAGATACGCGGCGTCCGCCGGGTCGATCACGTCGCCCGCGAGCCGCAGCCAGCGTTCCACACCCCCCAGCAGTTCGCGTGGCGGCAGGGCGAAGGACGGAGTGGGCAGCACATGCACCAGCCGTAGCAGTTCGGCCAAATCGCGTGGCTCGGCGGGTCGTACGGAATCGGGCAGCCGGTGCCACACGGTCACCGGGTGTCCCTCCACCAGCAGCGCCCCGGGCGCGGGCGCCCCGACCCCCCGCCCCCCCCCCCCGGCCCCCCCGCCCGCCCCCCCCCGCGCGCGCCCGGCCCCGGCCCGCCCCCCCGCGGCCCGGCCCCCCCGGCCGCCCCCGGGCCCCGCGGCGGCC
>NZ_JBHYKH010000197.1:0-6202 GCF_042741275.1 Streptomyces sp. NPDC058964 | reverse complement strand
GCTCGGAGATGTGGAGAAGAGACAGCCACCAGAAGCGCCCCGGCCTCGGCCGCCCGTACCGCCGGCACGCCCGCCTCGGCCAGCCATCCGGCGACCGCCAGCTCGCGCCGGGCCCGGTCCAGCAGCTCCGCGTCGCGGCCCACCTTGACGACCAGGTCACCGGCGGCGAACACCGCGTTCTCGCCCAGGGCGAGGAGCCGCGCGTCCGGTGCCGCGCCCGGCAGCACCCCCGCCAGGGCCAGTACGTCCCGCGCCCGTGCCTCGTCCATCCTCCGCCTCCGTGCTCGACCTCGTGGTGGCGCAAGGATCTCGCCATCCGACGGCCAGTCTCGCATCAGCACAGGTCGGACCGGGTGCACGGTCCCTTGACGCGACCCACCCCCTTCACGACCATGACCGGGCCCGGCCGCGCCGCGCAGAGGGGGAGATTCCGTGGCATCGGTGACCAGTGCGAGGAGACCGGCGGGGCGTCCCGCCGGTCACGGCGCCTGGCTCCTGGTGCTGCCCGCGCTGATCCCGATCCTCGTGCTGAGCGTCGGACCGCTGCTGTACGGGATCCTGCTGGCGTTCACCGACGCCCAGTCCGGCCGGACCGCGCCCACCCGGTGGATCGGCGGCCTCAACTTCCAGGACCTGCTGCACGACACGCTGTTCTGGGAGTCGTTCCGGATCGGCCTGGTGTGGGCGGTCGGGGTGACCGCACCGCAGTTCCTGCTGGCGCTGGGCCTCGCCCTGCTGCTCGACCAGGACCTGCGCCTGCGGTGGCTCGCCCGCGCCCTGGCGATCGTCCCGTGGGCGATGCCCGAGGTCGTGGTCGGCATCATGTGGCGGCTGGTCTACAACCCGGACGCGGGCGTCCTCAACGAGACCCTGCGCGACCTCGGCCTGGGTGACGGCCGGGACTGGCTCAGCGGTCTGTCCACCGCCCTGCCCGCGGTGGTCGTCGTCGGCGTGTGGGCCGGGATGCCGCAGACGACCGTCGCCCTGCTCGCCGGGTTGCAGAACACACCGCGCGAACTCCACGAGGCGGCCGCGGTGGACGGCGCGGGCGCCTGGCGCCGGTTCCGCACGGTCACCTGGCCCGCCCTCAGACCCGTGGCCCTGGCCATCACCGCGCTCAACCTCATCTGGAACTTCAACTCCTTCGCCCTGGTCTATGTGCTGACCAGCGGCGGACCCGGCGGCCGCACCCGGCTGCCCAGCCTGTTCGCCTATGAAGAGGCCTTCCGCTACGGACAGTTCGGCTACGCGGCGGCGATGGGATGTGCGATGGTCGCGGTGATCTCGGTACTCCTCGCCGTCTTCCTCGTGGGCCGGCTACGAGGAGGCGAGGAGGCGTGAGAACGCGCACCGGAGCGCGCATCGGTCAGTACGCTGCTCTGCTCGCGTACCTCGTCTTCCTGGCCTTCCCCTTCCTGTGGCTGCTCTCCACCGCCTTCAAGTCGCCCCGTGAGCTGGGCAGCCTGCACCCCACGTGGATCCCCGGGGACCCGACCGTCGCCAACTTCCGGCAGGCCTTCGACGAGCAGCCGCTGCTGCACGCCGCGCTCAACTCGCTGCTCGCCGCGCTCGGGGCCGCGGTGATCGCCGTACTGGTCGCGACTCCGCTGGCGTACGTCGTGGCCCGCCGTCGCACCCCGTTGTCCCGGGCGGTCTCGGGATGGGTGGTGGTCAGCCAGGCGTTCCCCTTCGTTCTGGTGATCATCCCGCTGTTCCTGGTGCTGAAGAACCTGCGGCTGATCGACTCCCTGCCGGGACTGGTCATGGTCTACGTGGTGTGGGCGCTGCCGTTCGCGCTGTGGATGCTCATCGGGTACGTGCGGGCGGTGCCGGCCGAGCTGGAGGAGGCCGCGGCGGTCGACGGGGCCGGGCGGCTGCGCACACTGGTTTCGGTGACCGCGCCGCTCCTCGCACCGGGGATCGTGGCGACGGCGCTCTTCGCCTTCGTCACCGCGTGGAACGAGTTCTTCTTCGCGCTGGTGCTGCTGAAGACTCCGGACAAGCAGACCCTCCCGGTCGTCCTCACCCACTTCATCGGCGCGGAGGGCGTCGCCGACCTCGGACCGCTGGCGGCGGCCGCGTTCCTCGCGACGCTGCCCTCGCTGGTGGTCTTCGCGGTCGTCCAGCGGCGGATCACGGGCGGGATGCTCGCCGGGGCGGTGAAGAGCTGATGCGGGCCAGGATCGCGGCCGCGGCCGCCGCCCTCCTCCTGCTCCTCGCGGGCTGCTCCTCGGGCGGCGGGCTTGACGACGGCCGGATCACCCTGCGTTTCCAGTCCCTGGCCTGGCAGCAGGAGTCCGTCGCGGTCAACAAGGAGCTCGTGAGGGAGTGGAACGCGGCCCACCCGGCCGTCAGGGTCGAGTACGTCCAGGGCAGCTGGGACGGCGTCCACGACCAGTTGCTCACCTCCTTCGAGGGCGGGGAGGCGCCGGACGTCATCCACGACGCCTCCGACGATCTCGCGGACTTCGCCTACGGCGGCTACCTCGCCGATCTGACCGGTCTGCTGCCCGCCCGCCTCAGGTCCGACATCCCGAAGGAGAGCTGGGAGACGGCGGCCTTCGGCAAGGGCGTGTACGGCGTGCCCTTCCTCCAGGAGCCCCGGGTGCTCATCGCCAACGCGGCCTGGCTGCGGAAGTCGGGTGTGCGCACACCGACCCCGGAACGCCCCTGGGACTGGGGCGAGTTCCGGCGGATCGCCGAGCGGCTCAGCGCCGCAGGCGGATACGGCGTGGCCTGGCCGCTCAAGGACCCGGTCTCCGCGACCCTCAACCTGTCGCTGTCGGCGGGCGGGCGGCTGTTCCACCGGGGCGCGGACGGCAGGGTGGCCGTGCGCTTCGGGCCGGGCGACCAGGTGGTGCCGCGCACCATTCGGGAGCAGCTCGGCACGGATCACAGCGCACCGGCCTCGACGCTGGGCAGCGGGGGCTCGGACACGCTGCCCGGCTTCTTCGGGGGCAGGTACGCGATGGTCCCGCTGGGTTTCTCGTACCGGCAGCAGATCGCGCAGCAGGCGCCGAAGGGCTTCGAGTGGGAGGTGCTGCCCGCTCCGGCCGGTGCCGACGGGCTCACCCAGGGCGTCAGCCCGCAGACACTCTCGATAGCCGAGGACAGCCCCCACAAGAAGGAGGCCATGGAGTTCGTCGACTTCCTGCTCCGGCCGCGCAACATGGTGCGCCTGGCGCTGGGGGACTGGATGCTGCCCACCGGCACGCAGGCACTGAAGGACCCGGCCCTGCACACCGCGAAGTACGGCTGGGCCACCGGAACCGCCCTGGCCGCGCGTCTTCGTCCGGCACCCGCCCAGTCCGTGCGCGGCTACCCGGAGTGGAAGGACAAGGTGGCCACCCCGGCCCTCCAGGAGTACTACAGCGGGGCCATCGGACTGGGCGAGTTGCGGCACCGCCTGGAGAGCGACGGCAACCTGGTCCTGGCGCGGTATCAGCGCTGACCGCGGCGGCGACGCGGGCACCGATGCACCGAGGGCACGAATGAGGGCCCGTTGGTTCCCCCAGGAGACCAACGGGCCCTCGAATCAGCAGGGTTCAGACCCTCACCGCGGCAGGGCTCAGACCCTCACCGGTTCGTTCTCGTCCGCCACCGGCGGCGCGACCGCCTCCGGCGACTCGTCGTGGGTGAGGTCGGGCATCCGGTGCAGCCACTTCGGCAGGTACCAGTTGCGCTCGCCGAGCAGCGCCATCACGGCGGGCAGCAGCACACCACGGATGACCGTCGCGTCGATGAGCACCGCGGCGGCCAGGCCGACGCCCATCTGCTTCATGGACTGCATGGACAGCGTTCCGAAGATCGCGAACACGGCGACCATGATGACCGCGGCGCTGGTGACGACACCCGCCGTGGTGACCACACCGTGCTGGATGGCGTCCTTCGTCGTACGTCCGCGCAACCGCGCCTCGCGGATCCGGGAGACCACGAACACGTGGTAGTCCATCGACAGGCCGAACAGGATCACGAAGAGGAACAGCGGCAGCCAGGTCACGATGGCGCCGACGCCTTCCGCGCCCACCAGCGAGGCGCCCCAGCCGTGCTGGAACACGGCGACGAGGATGCCGTAGGCCGCACCCACCGACAGCAGGTTCAGCAGGATGGAGGTGATCGCGACCGTCAGCGAGCGGAAGGACAGCAGCATCAGCAGGAAGGCGAAGACGACCACGAAGGCGAAGACCGGGACGACGGAGCCGATCAGCTGGTCGTTGAAGTCGTGGTTGCCCGCGACCTGTCCGGTGACCGGCGCCTCGACGCCGTCGACCTTGCCGAGCGTGGCGGGCCGCACCTCGTCGCGCAGCTTCTCCAGGCTCTTGGTCGCCTTGCCCATGTCGGAGCCGCCGACCAGCGGTACGGACACCAGCGCGACGTTCTGGGCGTCGTGCAGCGTGACGGTGATCGGGCCCTGAGAGGCGCCCGAGTCGATGGCCTGCTTCTTGAAGTCGGCCAGTGCCTGCCGCACCTCGGGCGCGTTGATGTCCTTCGCCCTGACGACCACCGAGGCAGGCTCGGAGCCGCCCGGGAAGGCCTCGTTGACCCGGTCGTAGGTCTGCACGATCGGCAGCGAGTCGCCGAACTCCTGGTCCAGCGTGAGCTGCGAGGTCTTCATGCCCAGCGCGGGGGCGGCCACGGCCAGCAGCGCGCCCGTCGCGACCACGACGGAGAGCACGGGCTTGGCGAGCACGCCCCGCAGGACGGCGGTCCAGAACCGGCTCTCCGTGCCGCCGGCACGCTTGCGGCGGCGCAGGAACGGGATCCGGCCCTTCTCGACGCGCTCGCCCAGCAGGGACAGCAGCGCGGGCAGGACGGTCACGGAACCGACCATGGCGACCGCCACGACCATCAGCGAGGCCAGGCCCATCGCCTCGAACTCGGGGAGCCCGGTGAACAGCATGCCCGCCATCGCCACGCACACCGTGACACCGGAGACGATGATCGCGCGGCCGCTGGTGGCGGCGGCGATCCGCAGCGCGGCCCCGGCGGTTCGCCCGGCCTCGCGCTCCTCGCGCTCCCGGCGCAGGTAGAACAGGCAGTAGTCGACGCCGACCGCCATGCCGACCAGCAGCATCACGGAGTTCGCGGTGTCGCTCATCGGCTGCAGATGGCTGACGATGCCCATCAGACCCATCGTCGCCATGATCGCGGTGATCGCCAGCGCCACCGGCAGCAGCGCGGCCACCAGTGCGCCGAAGGCTATGAGGAGAATGCCGAGGGCCACCGGCACGGCGGAGTACTCGGCCTTCTGGAAGTCGTCGCCGAAGGCGTCCTTGTACTGCTTCTGCATGCTGGCGGAGCCGATCTCCTCGACCCGCAGCGTCCCGTGGTCCTTCTGCACCCCGGAGACGGCCTTCAGTACCGGCTCGACCCGGTCGGCGGCGGTGTCGGCGTCGCCGCGCATGTCGAACTGAACCAGCGCGCTGCGGCCGTCCTTCGCGATCGTCCCGGTGTCGTACGGCGACTTCACGCCCGTGACCCTGCCGGTGCCCTCGACCGCCTTCACCACATCGGCGACGGCCGCCTTGAACTCGGCGTCCGTGGCTTTGACGGAACCGTCCTTCGACTGGACCAGGACCGTCTCACCGGCCGGCTCCTTGATCCCGGCGTCGTCGATGATCTTCGCGGCGGTGTGCGTCTCGCCCTTGAGCTGGTCGGACTCGTTCACGTCGACCCGGCCCGCCGCCGAACCGAGTCCCATGGCCAGGACGACGAACAGTACCCAGATGCCGACGGCGGCCCAGCGGTGCCGGGCGCTCCAGCCGCCGGCCCGGGCGGCCAGGCCCCGCACCCGCGTCTCTCCGTTCCCCATGACGGGATTGCCCCCTCGTGTGCGGTGACGGCCCCGCCGCCACGTCTTCGCTGTGTTCGATTCGAAGGTATGGGCCGGACAAGCAACTCTCGTCCTGCTGCCCGGTGAAGTGCCGAGCGGGGTTCTCGTCGCTGAGGAGGATGTCGGTCCCTTACATCTATCGCCCCGTCTCGGGGGTGATGATCAGGGCCGTCCGTTCCGTCGGCAGAGATCCACTTTGTGATTACGAAACCTTGTTGAACAAGTCACAGCTGCGTGTAGTGGTTGCTCAGGACCGGTCCGATCGGCCAGAGTTTCGCGCAGCCCGGTCTTGGGCGAGCGGTGGGGGGGGGGCCCCCCCCCCCCCCCCCCCGCCCCCGCCGCCGGAGGTGGGGGGGGGAGGATCGCGCC
>NZ_JBHYKH010000196.1:0-15179 GCF_042741275.1 Streptomyces sp. NPDC058964 | reverse complement strand
TACCGGACGAGCCGCGCGTCTGTGAGCCGCTCGGCAAGGACCCACGAGCGGGCTCCCCGGAGACGGGAGCCCGGTGCCGGACGGGGCGGGAGCCCGGAGGCGACGCGCCGAGAGCCACGAGTGGAGAACCGATGAGCGACATGACCGAGCCGACCGACGGGACACGGCCGAGCGACGGAACACCCCCGGCCGGCGGCACAGCCCGTGGCGGCGACCGGACGGCGCGCGTGGCCGCGCTGCGACCCGTCTACCAGGCGGACCTGGCCGACGGCACGGGCCGGTTCTTCGAGCCCCGGCGCACCACCTGCCCCTGGTGCGGCTCGGAGCGGCTGACCGCCCGGCTGCGCACCACCGATCTCCTCCAGCACAAGCCGGGCGGTTTCGCGCTCGACCGGTGCGACGACTGCGGGCACACCTTCCAGAACCCGCGGCTGAACGAGGCCGGTCTCGAGTTCTACTACCGGGACTTCTACGACGGCCTCGGCGAGGAGAGGATGGGCGGCACCCTCGGCGGGCGGACGGGGATGTACCGCGGCCGTGCCGAGGCCATGCTGCCGCACGACCCCGGTCCGAAGAACTGGCTGGACGTCGGCACCGGCCACGGCCACTTCTGCGAGGCCGCCCGCGACGTGCTGCCCGGGACGGTCTTCGACGGCCTGGACTTCACCGACGGCGTGGAGATCGCCGAACGCGAGGGCAGGGTGGAGCACGGGCTGCGCGGCGCCTTTCCCGATCTCGCCCCGGAACTCACCGCCGGCTACGACGTGGTGAGCATGTTCCACTACCTCGAGCACAGCACCGACCCCGACCGCGAACTGCGCGCCGCGTACGGGGTCGTACGGCCCGGCGGACATCTGCTCATCGAGGTCCCCGACCCGGACAGCCGTTACGCCCGGCTGCTTGGCCGCTGGTGGCTGCCCTGGCTCCAGCCACAGCACCTGCACTTCATCCCCGTCGCCAACCTGCGCCACCGCCTGACCGGCCTGGGCTTCACCGTGGTCGCGGAGCAGCACGCCGAGCCGCACGACCCGGTCGACCTGCTCGCCGCCGTCTGGCTGGCCCTGGACCACATGGCCCCCCGCGAGGACGCGCCGTGGCTGGCGCGGCGGCCGGGCGCGTTCCGGCGCGGGCTGCGCACCGCCGTGGTCCTCGCGGGCGTGCCCGCCCTGGCGCTGGGTACGCTCCTCGACCGGCTCGCGGTACGGCCCCTCTCGCACCGCCTCCGTCTGTCCAACGCCTACCGGCTGGTGGCCCGCCGGGACTGAACCGGGGTCCCGGAGCACCGTGGCGCGGATCAGCGCCGCGAGCACCAGGGCTCCCGGCAGCAGCGGCAGCCGGTCCGCCAGGACACGGAAGCCGATGAAGGTCGCCGTGGCCATGGCCACCGGGGCGCCGCCCTCGTGGACGAGCGACAAGTTGCTCGGCCCCCGGAAACCGACCCCCAGGAGTGGCGTCAGGCACAGCGCGGGACGGACGGAACGGGCCGTCGAGGACGCGGAGGACCTGAGGGAGACGTGGAGGACCTGGGGGAGAGGAGGGCGGGCGGGAGGGAGGGAGGGGACAGCGACGACGCGGGCACGTCCTCGTTCCGCATCGGGCCGCGCGGTGGGGCGAGGTCGCGGGAGACCAACGCGAGCCCTCCCACCCCGGATGACCCGGGGAGGGCCGAAGACGCGAGGTCCGGGGGCTGGACGGTCCCGTCGTGCGGGTGCGCGGCAGCGGTTGTCGCACGACGAGCAGGTAGCCTTCCCGTGGGCGCGTCTTTACGGGTGACGTCCCGGAAGGCAAGGACGCGACAGGAGAGGAACCGGCGTTGCACGTCCAGGAATGGCTCGACACCGTGCCCGCGGCCGCCGTCTACGCCGTGGTGGCCCTCGTCATCGGTCTGGAGAGCTTGGGCATCCCGCTCCCGGGCGAGATCGTCCTGGTCTCGGCGGCCCTGCTCTCCTCGCAGCACTCGGGCATCAACCCGATCGTCCTCGGTGCCTGCGCCACCCTCGGCGCCGTCGTCGGTGACTCCATCGGCTACGCGATCGGCCGCAAGGGCGGACGCCCGCTGCTCGCCTGGCTCGGCAAGAAGTTCCCGAAGCACTTCGGCGAGGGACACATCGCCACCGCGGAGCGCTCGTTCGAGAAGTGGGGCATGTGGGCCGTCTTCTTCGGCCGCTTCGTCGCCCTGCTCCGGATCTTCGCCGGTCCGCTCGCGGGTGTCCTGCACATGCCGTACTGGAAGTTCCTGACCGCCAACGTCCTCGGCGGCATCTGCTGGGCCGGCGGCACCACGGCGGTCATCTACTACGTCGGCGTGGTCGCCGAGGACTGGCTCAAGCGCTTCTCGTACCTGGGCCTCGTGGTGGCCGTGCTGATCGGCCTGACGTCGGTGCTGGTGCTGAAGCGGAAGGCGAAGAAGATGGCGGCCGAGAAGCAGGCCACGGAACCGGAACCCGTCCCGGCCGCCGAGTAGCACGTGACGCCGAATCGCACGTCACGGCTTCTCGTGCACGTCCCGGTGCGCCTTGGCCAGCTCCGAGTACAACGTGCCGTTCAGGGTGACGCCCTCCCGCTCCTCGGCGGTCAGTTCCCGCTTCACCCTGGCCGGCACCCCCGCCACCAGTGACCCCGGGGGCACCGCCATGCCCTGCGGCACCAGTGCCTGCGCGGCGACCAGGGAGCCCGCTCCGATCACCGCCCCGTTGAGCACGGTCGCCCCCATCCCGATCAGGCAGTCGTCCCCGACGGTCGCCCCGTGCACCACGGCGTTGTGCCCGACGGAGACCCGCTCGCCGACCGTGACCGGGAAGCCGGGGTCGGCGTGCAGGGTGACGTTGTCCTGGACGTTGGCGCCCGCACCGACGGTGATCCGTTCGGCGTCGCCGCGCACCACCGCGCCGTACCAGACACTCGCTCCCGCGTGCAGCGTCACGTCACCGATCACGGAGGCCGTCGGCGCGACGAACGCCTCCGGGTCGATGTCGGGGTCCTTGCCGCCGATGCCCACGATCAGCGCCTTGTGCGTCATCTCCGTCTCCCGTCGTGTTCGGTCCACCCGCACGGTACGCCAACGGTGGGGTGAAGATCACAGCGGTCCGGGGTCATGGGCCGGGCCCGTGCTGAGTACCGTGAGCGGGTGCCCAAGCCCAAGAACACGTTCTCATCCTGGCGGCGCCGCCTCGCCCAGCGAGCGGTCCACGCGGGCTGGGCCTGGGTGCAGCGCACGGGATCCGTGACCGCCGAGCACCCCGGGCGCCTTCGCTTCGGCGCGATGGGAACAGGTACCAGACTCGCCTTCCCCCTCGGCACGGTCTTCGGCGAGCCCTGGATCCACCTCGGCTCCTACTGCATCATCGGCGAGCAGGTCACCCTCACCGCGGGCCTGATGCCCGACCTCGACCTCGGGCCCGAGCCGATCCTGCGCATCGGTGACGGGGTCGTCCTCGGCCGGGGCAGCCACGTCATCGCCGACACGACGGTGACGATCGGCAGCGACTGTTATTTCGGCCCCTATGTCTACGTCACGTCCACGAACCACTCGTACGACGATCCGCACGAGCCCATCGGCAAGCAGTGGCCGCGGATGGAGCCGGTGGAGATCGGGCCGGGCTGCTGGATCGGGACGGGGGCGGTGGTCCTGCCGGGTGCGCGGATCGGCCGGAACGTGGTCGTCGCGGCCGGCGCGGTGGTGCGCGGAACGGTGCCCGACCACTCCGTGGTCGCCGGGGCGCCCGCCCGGGTGGTACGGCGCTGGACTCCCGACGACGGCTGGCAGCCGCCCCTGCGGACGCCCGCCCCGGTGCCCATACCGGACGACGTCACCCCGGAGCAGCTGCGGGCGCTGGCGGACCTGGACGAGGAGGGCGCGGCACGGCTGGCCCAGCTGGAGCCCGAGGGCTGACTCAGCCCGTCGCCAGCAGCAGCGTCCCCAGCAGTGCGAGTCCCGCGCCCGCGGCCTGGACCGCCCGCAGGCGTTCTCTGAGGAAGCCGCGTGCGGCAAGGGCCGTCACCACCGGGTAGAGCGAGGCGAGCACCGCCGCCACGGTGACCGGGCCGTGCTGCGCGGCGACCGAGTAGGTGCCGTTGGCCGCGACGTCGGCGAGGCCCACGAAGGCGAGAGCGGGCAGCGATGCCGGGGGGAGGCCCCCTTCCGGGAGCGCGTGACCGCCCCGAGCGACCGAGACGTACAGTGCGGCCCCGCCCACGGCGACGTTCGTCAGCCGCTGCACGAACAGGGCCAGGAACAGGCCGGTGACGGTGGTGGAGGCCTCGGTGATGAGGGCGAACACCGTGCCGAAGCCGAGCGCCGCGACGAGCGTGAGCAGGACCGCCCGCCGCTGCACCGGTGCGCCCCTGAGCTGCGGGCCGCCCGCGAGCACGACACCGGTGACGGCGACGGCGATGCCCGCCACCTGCGTCAGTCCGGGACGCTCGCCGAGGAGGAGGCCCACCCCCACGGGAACGGCCACGCTCAGCGTGGCGAGCGGCGAGACCACGCCCATGGGGCCCAGGGCCAGTGCCTTGTAGAAGGAGAGCAGGGCGATGGGCCCCACCAGGCCGGCCGCGAACGCGAACCACAGTCGCGGGCCGGCCTCGCTCCAGCCGCCGGTCGCGACCACGACCGCGCCGAGTACGGCCGCGGCGATCCCCTGGGAGACGACCACCACCGTCAGCGCCGGGGTCCGCCGTGTCAGCAGCCCGCCGCCGAAGTCGGCCAGGCCCCACAGGAGACTGGTGGCCAGGGCGAAGAATGCTGTCACGGGCCGCCTCGCAGTACAGTTCGGTGAACGATCGGGTGCATCACACCGTAGTTCAGTTGATTAGACTCTGTCATTCAGAATATTGGACGTGGACCCAAAGTGTCGGACCTCGACCTGCTGACCCAGTCCCTGGCGCGCAACGTCAAGCACTGGCGCGCGGTGCGCGGCTTCACCCTGGACGTACTCGCCGCCCGGGCCGGCGTCAGCCGCGGCATGCTCATCCAGATCGAACAGGCCCGCACGAACCCCAGCCTCGGCACCGTCGTCAAGATCGGCGACGCCCTCGGCGTCAGCATCACCACACTGCTCGACTACGAGCAGGGTCCGAAGGTCCGGATCGTCCCAGCCGAGCAGGCCGTACGGCTCTGGCACACGGACGCGGGCAGCTACAACCGGCTCCTCGCGGGCACCGAGGCCCCCGGCCCGCTGGAGATGTGGGACTGGCGCCTGATGCCCGGCGAGCACAGCTCCTCGGATCCGCACCCCGCCGGCACGGTCGAGCTCGTCCACGTCACGGCCGGGGAGCTGACACTCACCGTCGACGGCACGGAGTACCGCGTCCCGGCCGGCGCGAGCGCCGCCTTCGAGGCCGACACGCGCCACACGTACGGCAACGACGGCGACGAACCCATGGAGATGGTGATGGCGGTCTCGGTGCCGCCCGTGCCCTGAGACACCCGGCCGGCCGCGGCCTCACGGCTGTTAGCGTGCGGTCATGCGCGCACCCATCGGACAGTTCGACACCGCCACGCCCGCTCCCGACTGCCTCGACGAACTGATCGGCCCGGTCGCCGACGCCGTACGCCAGTGGCGCGGAAGCGTCCCCGCGGACCAGATCATCCATGTCGACACCGATCCGCGGTGGGCCGACACCGCGGTCTTCGTCGAGCACTACGGCCGTGAACTGCTCGGGCAGTCGGCCAACTGCGTGGTGGTCGCGGGCAAGCGGGGCGGCGAGACCACCCTGGCCGCGTGTGTCGTGCTCTCCACCGCCCGGGTCGACGTCAACGGCGTGGTGCGCCGCCAACTCGGTGCGCGGAAGGCCTCGTTCGCCTCGATGGACACGGCGACGGGACAGACCGGCATGGAGTACGGAGGCATCACCCCGATCGGACTGCCCGACGGCTGGCCCGTGCTGGTGGACTCGGCCGTCGTCGACCTGCCCTACGTCCTGGTCGGCAGCGGACGCCGGCGTGGCAAACTGCTCGTGCCGGGCAAGGTGTTCGCGGAGCTGCCGGGGGCCGTGGTGCTGGAGGGACTGGGCGTCGTCTGAGCCCGGGCCGCCGTAGCCGGGCGTCAGGCCGCCCGGTGGTGGGCCAGCGCCAGGTGCGGGTCCGCCTCGCCCGGTACGGGCGCGGGGTCGGCGTGGACCAGGGCAGCGGTGAGTCCGGGAACGGCGTGCAGCAGCACGTGCTCGGCCTCGACGGCGATCGCGTGCGCCTCGCGAACCGTCGCCTCGCCGTCCACGACGAGCGTGACCTCGGCCCGCAGCCGGTGCCCGATCCAGCGCAGCCGCAGCTCGCCCACCTCGCGCACGCCCGGCACCGTACACAGCGCCCACTCCGCCCGGTCCACCAGCGCCGGGTCGACGGCGTCCATCACCCGCCGGAACACCTCGCGCGCCGCGTCCCGCAGCACCAGCGCGATCGCGGCCGTGATGGCCAGCCCGACGAGCGGGTCGGCGAGCCGCAGGCCGAGCGCGGAACCACCGGCGCCCAGCAGCACGGCCAGCGAGGTGAATCCGTCCGTACGCGCGTGCAGACCGTCGGCGACCAGCGCGGCCGAGCCGATGGCACGGCCCACCCGGATCCGGTAGCGGGCCACCCACTCGTTGCCGGCGAAACCGACGACGGCGGCCACGGCCACCGCCGGCACATGCGTCACGGGGCGCGGGTCCAGGAGCCGGTCGGCCCCCGCCCCGGCCGCGAAGGCGGCCGACGCGGCGATGGTCAGCACGATCACGATGCCCGCGAGATCCTCGGCGCGCCCGTAGCCGTAGGTGAAGCGCCGGGTCGCCGCGCGGCGGCCGAGCATGAAGGCGATGCCGAGCGGTACGGCGGTCAGCGCGTCCGCCGCGTTGTGCACCGTGTCGCCCAGCAGCGCCACCGACCCGGACACGGCCACCACGGCGGCCTGCACCAGTGCGGTCGCGCCCAGCACGGCCAGCGAGACCCAGAGCGCGCGCATGCCGCGCGCCGAGGACTCCAGTGCCGGGTCGAGCTTGTCGGCGGTCTCGTGTGAGTGCGGGGTGAGCAGGTGGGTGAGGCGGTGGGTGAGGCGGTGCCGCAGGCCGGAGGAAGGGTGCGTGTGGGCGTGGTCGTGCCCGTGTCCGTGATGGTCCACGTGCGCGTGGCCGTGCTCGTGGGGGTGGTGCCGGTCGCTCACGTCGATCCCCTTCCGGTGCGCGGGTGGTGGACGGGGGACGCCCACGGAGCCATTATGTGCGTATGAGCGCACGCATGCACCTATCACCTGCGCACCATGCGCATCCGCGCACTCCGGGCGACGAGCAGTTCACCCTCGCCGCCGAACTCCTGGCCCTGCTCGGCGACCGCACCCGGCTCACGCTGCTGCACGCGCTCACCGCGGGGGAGGCCGACGTCACCACCCTCACGCAGGTGTGCGCCGCGGCCCGGCCCGCCGTCAGCCAGCACCTGGCCCGGTTGCGGCTCGCGGGGCTGGTGACCACGCGCAAGGAGGGCCGTCGGGTGTTCTACTCGCTGCGCGACGGACATGTGCGCCGCCTGGTGGCCGAGGCACTGAACGTGGCGGACCACCGCCTCGGCGAAACGGAGAGCTGAGCCGCGCCAGCAGGGCGAGCGCGTTGTGCGGATCACTGGTCGCGGACATCCGCCCTCGGTGCCGTCGGCCTGGCGTATGCCGTGCTGTTCCTGCGGCGACAGGCGCGCCGTCAGGAGGCGGAGCCCCGGTCCCGTTTGCGTTCTTCGCCGGCCCCGGCTTCACGGTGACGTCCCGCTCATGCTCACGGGCCTCGGCCCCGGCTGCCGCGTCGCGCCCCTGCCCACCCGGGCGATGGCCGCGTCCCCGCGCGCCTGGATGTCGGCCACGGTCAGCCCGAGGGGCCCGGCGCCGATCACGACGGCCGGACGGCGTTCCCCGGACGGGGATCCGGAGCCGAGGGGAACGCCGGCCGACAGTCATGACGGTGCCCCGTCAGCCGTGGCAGGGCAGCCGGGGCGGACGGGACACCGTCGGAGGATCGTGGATCAGTGCGCCGGAGCGTCGGTGACCACGACCTCGTCGATGCTGCGCTCGATCTCCTCGGGCCGCGAAGCGGTCGCCCTGGCCCAGTAGTAGATGACGAGGGAGAAGACGGCGACGACGAGGATGTCCCACCACAGGGGGATGTCGCCCTGGCCGCCGAAGCTGCCCAGCCAGGAGATCGCGCCCAGGCCCAGCAGGTAACCGGGCAGCCACTGCGCGGACTTGAAGTTCATCCGCGGGGCGTCGGGCAGTCCCTTGCTGGTGGCGTACCAGGCGTAGCCGCCCAGCAGCACGTAGCCGAGCACGATCGCGAAGCCGAGCCGCCACAGGGTGTCCCAGCCCGACCAGTAGATGATCAGGTTGGCGACCACGAAGGACAGCGGCGAGACGAACTTGCCCGCGGGGAGCCGGTAGGGGCGCTCGAGGTGCGGCAGCCGGTCGGCGAAGACGCCGTACGCCAGGGGGGCACCCGCGTACATCAGGACGCTCGCGGAGGTGATGAAGCCGACCAGCTCCTGCCAGCTCGGGAACGGCAGGAAGCAGACCACGCCGGTCACGAAGGACATGAGGAGGCCGAACCACGGCACGCCGCGCGAGTCGGTCTTGGCGAACGCCTTGGGCGCGTAGCCGTTCTTGGCCAGGCCGTAGGAGACGCGGGAGGTGGCGGTGGTGTAGATCAGGCCGGTGCCACCGGGGGAGATGATCGCGTCGACGTAGAGCACCCAGCCCAGCCAGCCCAGGCCCACCAGGGTCGCCAGGCCCGCCCAGGGGCCGCTGATGCCGGGGAAGTCGAGCTTGGCCCAGCCGTGCGCGAACGAGGTGTGCGGCAGCGCGGCGATGAACACGACCTGGAGCAGGACGTAGATCACGGCGCCGATCGCGACCGAGCCGAGGGTGGCCCGGGGCAGGTCGCGCTTGGGGTTGCGGCTCTCGCCCGCCAGCTGGATGGCCTGCTCGAAGCCCAGCAGCGCGAAGATGATGCCGCTGGAGCTGATCGCGCCGAGGATGCCCTTGGCGCCGAACGGCGCGAAGCCCTCCGAGGTGAAGTTGCTCGCGTGGAAGTTGCTCGCGGCGATGATGAAGATCGCGCCCAGCGGGACGGCTATCTTCCACCAGGTGGCGGCACTGTTGGTGTGCGCCAGGGCCCGGACGCCGAAGAAGTTGACGCCGACGAAGACGGCCATCAGCGCGACGGCGGTGACGAGACCGGTGGTGGTCAGCGTGCCGTCGGTGTGCTGCAGGCCCTGGGCCCACTGCCAGTGACCGGCGTAGCCGATCATCGCCTCGACCTCGATGGGGGCCACGGTCGCCGCCTGCAGCCAGGAGAACCAGCCGAAGGACATGCCGGCCAGGCCGCCGAAGGCGTAGTGCGGGTAGCGGGCCGTGCCGCCCGCCACCGGGAACATGCCGCCGAGCTCGGCGTGCACGAGGGCGAGCAGCACGATCGCGATCGCGCCGATCACCCACGAGATGATCGCCGCGGGGCCCGCCACGACGACCGCCTTCTCGGCGCCGTAGAGCCAGCCGGAGCCGATGATGGAACCCACCGAGGCCCACATCAGGCCGATCAGCCCGACGTCGCGCCGCAGGCCGCCGCCGGAGTCCTTCGTGGCTCGGGGCACGGCATGGTCGACATTCACCATGTCAAGTGGCCTCTCAGATCTGTACGCAGGTTTAACGGACAAGAGGCCACAGGTTAGGGATGCATTCCGTCATCGGAAAAGACAGTTTCCCAATATTTGACCCAGCACTTGGGTTGCCGTTGGGACAGTCTTTACACAGGTCAGGGGCTGATAACGAATGTGTGTATTCAGTTGCGCATTGCGCGAAGATCGCGCGACAACTACTGGAGAGTAGGAATTTCGATGGCCGGGCAGCGGTCCATGACCATGTCCAGTCCGGCCGCACGGGCCCGTTCGTAGGCGGTTTCGTCGATGACTCCGAGCTGGAACCAAACGGCCTTCGCGCCCTTGGCGACCGCCTCGTCGGCGACCTTTCCGGCCAGGTCGCTGTTGACGAAGACGTCGACGACGTCCACCTCGAAGGGGATTTCCGCGAGGGAGGCGTAGCCGCGCTCGCCGTGGACCGTCTCCGCCTTCGGGTGCACGGGGACGACCCGCTTGCCGAACCGCCGCAGCACCTCGGCCACCCCGTACGCGGCGCGCCGCCGGTTGGCGGACAGGCCCACCACCGCCCAGGTGTCACCCAGCTCGGTCAGGATCCTGCGGATCGTCGCTTCGTCGCCGTACACGGTCTGCCTCCTCGGGCTCTGGGGAACTGTCCCCGGAGCAACAGCACGTGCCGGGGCGCGATTCCCCGTCCGGCCGGTAGCGGGACCCGATGTGCCGCCACAATGTCCGGATTCGGAGCCAAGTGCCTGCGTGCGGCCCTCCGTCCGCCTACGCTCGCCACGTGCTGCGCATCACCGACGCCCGAACCGGCGACACCGTCGACGCCGCCCCCGCCCGCCGTGGCCTCACCCGTGTCCAGGCGCACGCGTCGGACTTCGGCCCCTCGGCCCTGCGCGTGCTGCTGGTCGCCGACCTCCTGGTGCGCGCCCTGGAGCTCGGCGGCACCCCCGTCTGGGCGATGCAGAGCGGCCACCGTGGTCAGGCCGAGCTCCGCGCCGCCGCCGCGACCCTGGGCATCCGCCCCTTCGAGGACGCCCACGACCTCGCCTCGGGGCTCGGCGAGGCGCAGATCGTGCACGTGGTGCGGGAGGGCGAGGACGTACCCGCCGACGGGGTCGTGGTCGGCGTCGCGCCCGTCGTCGGGGCGGTCACGTCGTCCCCGGGTGCCTTCCGCGACTCGCTCTCCGATCCCTCCGCCCTGCGCCTGGCCCTGCTGTCCGACCCGCGCGGCACCGCCGTACGGCTGGACACGGAGGTGCTCGAGGAGGCCGGGCGGACGCTCGCGCGCTGGCGGCGCGCCGTGGCCACCTGGGCGCGGCAGCCGTCGCGGCCGGTCCCCGACGACGTACGCGGGCGGCTGCGGGCCGCATGGGAGGACGATTTGGACGTGCCCGAGGTGCTGACGGTCCTGCGCCGGGTGGAGACCGCCACCGACCTGCCGGACGGCGCCCGCTTCGAGACGTACGCCTACACCGACCGTCTTCTGGGCCTCGACCTGGCCCGCGACCTCGGGACCCTCGCGTGATCGCCCGCGCGGGAGCGGGCCCGCATCGCCGTCTGGTGGTGCTGCGGCACGCCAAGTCCGCCTGGCCCGAGAGCGTCCCCGACCACCAGCGCCCGCTCGCGCCGCGCGGCCGCCGGGACGCCCCGGCCGCCGGAGTCGCCCTCGCCGAGGCCGACTGCCTCCCGGACCTCGCCCTGTGCTCCACCGCCGTACGCGCCCGCCAGACCTGGGAACTGGCCTCGGCGCAGTGGGGCACACCCCCACCCGTCCGGCTCGACCGACGGCTGTACGCCGCCGACCCGGAGGAGCTCCTGGAGGTCGTGCGCGAGGTGCCGCCCGAGGTGGAGACGCTGCTGCTGGTCGGGCACAACCCCGGTCTGGAGCAACTGGTGCTCCGACTCGCGGAGGACGGCCTGGAGGACTCCCTGGAGCGGGTGCGGACGAAGTTCCCGACGTCCGCGATCGCCGTCCTGGCCTGGCACGGCACCGGCTGGGAGGCCCTCGGTCCGGGCACGGCGCTGCTGGTCTCGGTCACCGTCCCCAGAGGGAAGAAGGAGAAGTAGCGAGGCGGGAGGTGAGCCGGCGTGGGCCCGGGGCCGCCGTCGCGGCTCCGGCTCCGCCCGGCGCAGCACCTCCCGGGTGAGACCGGTGCGACCAGGCCCTCACCGAACACCGGGAACCGGATCGGATGGCTGAGCGGATTTCCCTCGGTCCGGCTGAAGCAGGCGCCGGCGTGCGGCGTGCGGCGCGGACCCGGACGGCGGGCCGTCTGCTCACCCGGGCCGTGCGGGAGACCGCGCCCGTCGGCGGGATCCGGACGCGCGGGGCGCGGGATCACCGGCCTCCGCGCTGTCCACCCGGCTCATGGGGCCTCCGGAGTCACGACTGGGGCCCTCCGGAGTCACGACCGTACTCGGGTCCCGTCCCGATCCTGCCTCCGGTCCGCGTCGGGCGGGCGGCCACCACACCGTTTCCCCGGACCTGCCGGGCAGGCCGCCGCGGGCGATGACGGTCCACCGCTCCGGGCCGCATAGGCTGTCCGGATGCAGGACGAGTACCGCACAGTCGCCCGGGCGGGCGTGCACGAGACCGAGGTCAACCGCTCCCGCTTCCTGTGCGCCCTCGCCCCGGCGGCCACCGAGCAGGAGGCGCAGGACTTCGTCGCCGCGATCCGCAAGGAGCACGCGGACGCCACGCACAACTGCTGGGCCTACGTCGTCGGAGCCGACGCCGCCGTGCAGAAGGCGAGCGACGACGGCGAGCCGGGCGGCACGGCCGGCGTCCCGATGCTCCAGATGCTGCTGCGCCGGGACATGCGGTACGTCGTCGCCGTCGTCACCCGCTACTACGGTGGGGTCAAGCTCGGCGCGGGCGGGCTCATCAGGGCGTACGGCGGAGCGGTCGGCGAGGCCCTGGACACACTCGGCACGGTCACCCGGCGCCGCTTCAGGCTGGCCACGGTGACCGTGGACCACCAGCGCGCGGGCAAGGTGCAGAACGATCTGCGCGCGACCGGACGTGAGGTGCGTGACGTCCGTTACGCGGAGGCGGTCACCATCGAGATCGGCCTGCCGGACGCCGAAGTGGACGCCTTCCGCGCCTGGCTGGCCGACGTCACCGCCGGGACGGCCGGGTTCGAACTGGGCGGGGAGGCCTACGGAGACGCGTGAAGTTCCGGGCGAAAACGGCATAACGGGCATTCGCGGTACGGTTCATGACGGGCCGATACGGGAGTAACCGCCCGTGATGTCAGACCCGGCGGTTAGTCTCGGGGATCATGAGGCTCCTGCACACTTCCGACTGGCATCTGGGCCGGGCGTTCCACCGGGTGAACATGCTCGGTGCCCAGGCCGAGTTCATCGGTCACCTCGTCGCGACCGTGCGTGAGCGCGAGGTCGACGCGGTGGTCGTGTCGGGAGACGTGTACGACCGGGCGGTGCCCCCGCTCGCCGCCGTCGAACTCTTCGACGACGCCCTGCACCGGCTCGCGGAACTGGGCGTGCCCACGGTGATGATCTCCGGCAACCACGACTCGGCCCGCAGGCTCGGCGTCGGCGCCGGTCTCATCGGGCGGGCCGGCATCCACCTGCGGACCGCCCCCGCGGCGAGCGGCACCCCCGTGGTGCTCGCGGACGCCTTCGGGGACGTGGCCCTCTACGGGCTGCCGTATCTCGAACCGGCCCTGGTGAAGGACGAGTTCGGGGTGGACAAGGCGGGCCACGAGAGCGTGCTCGCCGCCGCCATGGACCGCGTCCGCGCCGACCTCGCCACGCGTCCCCGCGGCACCCGCTCCGTGGTCCTCGCGCACGCCTTCGTCACCGGCGGCGAGGCCAGCGACAGCGAACGGGACATCACCGTGGGAGGAGTGGCCGCCGTACCGGCCGGAGTCTTCGCCGGCGTGGACTACGCGGCCCTGGGCCATCTGCACGGCTGCCAGACCATCACCGAGCGCGTGCGCTACTCGGGCTCCCCGCTGGCGTACTCCTTCTCCGAGGCCGACCACCGCAAGAGCATGTGGCTCGTCGACCTGGGGGCCGACGGCTCCGTCGCCGCCGAACGCGTCGACTGCCCGGTGCCGCGCCCACTTGCCCGGATCCGGGGCACGCTGGAGGAACTCCTCGCCGACCCCGGCCTCGCCCGCCACCAGGACGCGTGGGTCGAGGCGACGCTCACCGACCAGATCCGCCCCGCCGACCCCATGGCCCGGCTCACCGAGCGCTTTCCCCATACGCTCAGCCTGGTCTTCGCCCCCGAACGCGCCCCGGACGACCCCGACGTGTCCTACGCCCAACGCCTCGCGGGCCGCAGCGACCAGCAGATCGCACAGGACTTCGTGGCCCATGTGCGCGGTGCCGGCCCCGACGAGCGGGAGCGGGCGGTGCTGCGCGACGCGTTCGACGTGGTGCGCTCCGACGACACGGTGCGAGAGGTGGCGCGGTGAGGCTCCACCGGCTCGACGTCACCGCCTTCGGCCCCTTCGGCGGCAGCCAGTACGTCGACTTCGACGCCCTGTCGGCCGCCGGGCTCTTCCTCCTGCACGGACCCACGGGCGCCGGCAAGACCTCCGTCCTGGACGCCGTGTGCTACGCCCTCTACGGCTCCGTGCCCGGGGCCCGGCAGACCGGGCAGGGCCTCTCCCTGCGCAGCGACCACGCCGACGCGGCCACCCGCACCGAGGTCCGCCTCGAACTGACCGTCGCCGGAAGGCGGTTGGAGGTCACCCGGCAGCCGCCCTGGGAACGGCCCAAGAAGCGCGGCAGCGGCACGACCCTGGACAAGGCCCAGACCTGGCTGCGCGAGTACGACGCGGCGGCCGGCGCCTGGAAGGACCTCAGCCGCTCGCACCAGGAGATCGGCGAGGAGATCACCCAGCTGCTCGGCATGAGCCGTGAGCAGTTCTGCCAGGTCGTGCTGCTGCCCCAGGGCGACTTCGCGCGCTTCCTGCGGGCCGACGCCGAGGCCCGCGGCAGACTGCTCGGCCGCCTCTTCGACACCAGGCGCTTCGCCGAGGTCGAGAAGCGCCTCGCCGAACGCCGGCGCGCGACCGAGGCACAGGTGCGCGAGGGCGACGCCGCTCTGCTCGCCGACGCGCACCGCATGCAGCAGGAGGCGGGCGACGCCATGGAGCTGCCGGAGCTGGCGCCGGGCGAGCCCGGCCTGGCCGAGGCCGTCCTGGCCGCCGCCGCCGTCGCCCGCAGCACCGCCCGCGAACGGCTCACCCTCGCCCGCTGCCGACTCACCGCGGCCGAGTCCGTCCAGGCCGCCGCCGACCGGGATCTGGCCGACGTGCGCGAACTGGCCCGGCTGCAGGACAGGTTCACGCAGGCCCGGCAGCGGGCGGCGCGGCTGGAGGAGCGCGCCGCGGACCATCGCGAGGCGCAGACGCGGATGGAGCGCTCCCGCAAGGCCGAGACGGTGGCCCCGGCCCTGGAACTGCGTAAGGCCGCCGACATCGAGCACCGGGGTGCGGCCGACGCCGAGGCACGCGCGCGTGCGCTGCTGCCGCACACGTTCGCGGACGCCGGCCCGGCAGGACTGGCCGCGGCCGCCCGCCGGGGCCCCCGCGGA
>NZ_JBHYKH010000195.1:6391-15183 GCF_042741275.1 Streptomyces sp. NPDC058964 | reverse complement strand
GCGCTGGCCGCGAGCCCACTGGGCGCTCCGCCTCAGATTGTCGTTTAACCTCCGCCCGATCTTGGCCGTTGTCGAACGCGATAGAGGTCGGCAGGATGATAGGCATGGCTGTGTCACCAGCAACACGTCAGCTTTGCGATGCCACGTTCCCGGATGCCGAAGCTGCGAGCGTCCTGTCACTCCTTGATCTCTATGCAGGCGCGGAGCGTGAACGTGTGCATCAGGCTGTCGTCCGGCTGAGCGGAGGACGACTCGGCAGGCTTCGCATGTGGCTCGATGAGGCCAAACGCAACCCGGAGACTGTCCTGTGGTTCGGCGAGTCGCCCAATCCCCCGCGAAATGGGGCCAATTGGAGTCGTCTCGGTGGGGCCACTGAACGCCGCCCTAAGTGGTCGGCTCCGGAAGTCCTTCGAGGGTTGACGTGAGTCAGATTGTGTGTGGGTTCTCGCGATGGCGAGGTAGCGGCCGATCGGGCAGTCCAAGGCACCCTCGGGGGATCAAGGAAGTCGTCGGTGGGCAGGAAGCCGTCTTCGTGCTTGCCTGATCTGGTCAGACAGGGAGCGGGGAGTGTCAGGTGATGGCCGAGTCGCCATAATCGATGGGGTCGCTCAACAGCTCGCTCGCCGCCTTGTGGACCTTCGCCAGGGCGTTCAAGAGGGCTTCGCGTTCGGTCTCGGTGAGATCCGCGGTGACCTTCTCCTCGATCAACCGCCGTTCCGCCTCGACCGGTTTCTGCAGGGCACGCCCCGCGTCGGTGAGCCAGAGCCGGACGAGGCGGTTGTCCCGGTCGTCACGGCGACGGGTTAGCAGCCCGGCCGTAGTCATCCGGTCAGCCATCTTGACGACCGTGGGCGTCGTGACGTTCAGCGCGGCGGCGACCTCGCCGGGCGTGCTGCCGTCCCGCTCCCACAGCACCGCGAGCAGGTAGTTCTGTCCGACGTGCAGCCCATGGCGTCGCATGGCCGCGTCGGCCAGGGCCCGGAGCACCTTCGACGTTCTGCCGTGCAGGTCCAGGAACTCTGACATCGCGGCCTTTCGGTGATGTGCGAAGCGGACGCCCGAGCCGCACGTAAGTCGATTGACGGCTAATCATTCACCGGCTAACGTTCCCTCGAATTCGCTAGACGGCAAACGACTTTGGGGAGCCATGATGATACTGGTCACTGGAGCCACCGGGAACATCGGCCGCGAACTCACCCGCGAACTCGACGCGAAAGGCGCGAAGTTACGCATCCTGGTCCGCGATCCCGCCCGCGCAGCACAACTGCCCGAGCGTGCCGAGCGCGCCGTCGGCGACCTGGGGGAACCCACGACACTGGCTCCCGCCTTCGCCGGCGTCGATACGCTCTTCCTGCTCACGCAGGGCATCGGCACCGAGTACACCGCCGCCGCCATCGCCGCCGCCGAGGCCGCCGAGGTGCACCACATCGTGCACCTGTCCTCATTCCACGTCACCTTCGACCCGATACCCGCCATGGGACGCTGGCACCACGAACGCGAGAAGCTCATCCGCACCTCCGGCATACCCGCCACCTTCCTGCGGCCCGGCGGCTTCATGACCAACGCCCTCGACTGGCTGCCCACCATCCGCGAGGGAAACTACGTACTCGACCCGGTCGGCCCGGGCCGCTACGCGCCGATCGACCCCGCGGACATCGCCGCGGTCGCCGCCCTCGCCCTGACCGAGGCCAGCCACCAGGACAAGCAGTACGTCCTCACCGGCGACGAGACGTTCACCGTCACCGAGCAGGTCCGGATCATCTCCGAGACGATCGGCCGTGACGTCGAAGTCCGGGAAACGGCCACACCGGCCGAGGCAGTACGGTTCCGCTTCCCCAACGGCGCACCCCAGGCACTCGCCGACGCCATCACGGAGGGCTTCACCCTCATGCGCGCCGACACCGTCGGGTTCCGGACGGACACCGTGGAGCGGCTGCTCGGACGCAGGCCGCGGACCTTCGCGGACTGGTGCGCGCGTAACGCCGACGCGTTCCGACGGCCTGAAACCGCCTGAGCCTACGGACGACCACGTCCTCTTCCGCTTCTGCTGATCGGTCCGCCCGCCATGCCGGCCTGCGCCGCCCGCCCGATAAGTCTGACCGCCTCCGAACGCGCACGGTTAAAGAAGGCCGCCTACGGTCACAAGACTGAGCACCGACTGCGGGTGCGCGCCCAGGTGGTCCTGCACGCGGCTCGCGCGCGTTCCAATGCGCGCATCGCCCGCGAGACCAGCCTGCACCTGGACACAGTCCGTGTCTGGCGCGGCCGGTTCGCAGAACAGGGCCTGGCCGGCCTGGCAGACCGCAGACGCTGCGGGCGTCCCGCCCGGTTCACACCCGTGCAGGTCGCCGGGGCCAAGGCGCTCGCTTGTCGACTCCCTGCTGAGACCGGGGTGCCGCTGTCGCGTTGGTCCTGCCCGGAACTGGCCACCGAGCTGAACGCGCGCGGAATCACCAATGCCGTATCCGCGTCCACGGTGCGCCGTTGGCTGCACCAGGACGCACTCAAACCCTGGCAGCACTGCTCCTGGATCTTCATCACCGACCCGCACTTCCGCCCGAAGGCCGAGCGCGTTCTGGACCTCTACGCCCACACCTTCGACGGCGTCGAGCTGGGCGAGGACGAGTACGTCGTCAGCGCGGAAGAGAAGACCTCCATCCAGGCCCGCTGCCGCTGCCACCCCACCCTCGCTCCCGGCCAGGCCAGAGCGATGCGCGTGAATCACACCTACGGACGCGGCGGCGCCCTGGCCTACCTGGCCGCCTACGACGTCCACCGGGCGACGGTGTTCGGCCGCACCGAGCCCACCACCGGCATCGTCCCGTTCATGAGTCTGGTCGCCCAGGTCATGAGCCAGGAACCCTACGTCAGCGCGAAGCGCGTGTTCTGGGTCGTGGACAACGGCTCCTCCCACCGCGGAGAGAAGGCCGCCGACCGGCTCACGGAGGCGTTCCCGAACGCGGTGATGGTCCACACCCCCGTGCACGCCTCCTGGTTGAACCAAGTGGAGGTCTACTTCTCTGTTGTTCAGCGCAAGGTCCTCTCGCCCAACGACTTCACCGACCTCACCGAGGTCGGGGACCGGCTCCGAGCCTTCGAAGTCCGCTACAACGCCACAGCACAGCCGTTCCAGTGGAAGTTCACCACCTCCGACCTGGACGATCTGCTGGCCAGACTCGACCGGCACACCGCCGATCACCCGGAACAATCCTCATTCCGGCCCGCCGCGTGATCAGCCCCCGAAGGATTTCCGGAGCCGACCACTAAGGGCTGTCCTACCTTGAAGAAGTGGGTCTGATCTGGTCATTCGTAAGATCGGAGGACCCGGGGGCTCCGGGAGAGATCATTTACGGGACAACCCTTAGCCACGCCTTGCGACCTGCGGCGGCGTCACCCCTTGCGCGTATAACTCAGCAGCCTCGAACCGCACTTGCTCCCGTTGAGCCAGCTGTTTCGCGGTCAGGCCACCCCCATCGGGATACCGCATGACCCCGGGATACACCCACCCGCGAGATCACCGTCACCCTAGGCCGAGAACCTCAGTAGCGATGCGAGCGGCGGTGCGCCCCCGCTTGCATCGGTCGGGGCGCACCACCCGATTCAGTGCCGAAGGGGGGTACCAGGGTTGCTGGCTGATGTCACCCGTGCTCTGGTCAGCGGCGGTAGCTGCCGCGGTGGTGCTTGCCGCCGCCACGGTGGTGGCGCCCCCAGGAGGCGTCGCCGACGAACCGGCCCCGGTCGTTGCGCCGGGTCGGGGAGAGTCCGTCCAGGCCCTGGCGGACCCGTTCAGTCAGACGCCGGACGCCGGTGATCTCCTCGTTCGAGGGCAGCGCATCGTTCTTGGCCCAGATGCTGGCTTCGACGAAGGAAGCCAGCCGCGGAACAGATCCGCAAGGTATGCCTCCAGGTTCGGGAGGTAGGAGACGTCGGCGCGGAAGTGTCCGCAGCCCACGCACCGGATGCGGACCGGGCAGCCTTCACCGCCGACGGCATCGGCACGCTTGTGTGGAGGATCTGCGGCGCCTGCCACGTCGGCAACATCAACAAGATATCCATCGGCCTACACCATCAACGGCATGGCCTGGGACAGCGGTTGATCCGAAGGGCGCTCGCCGACGGCCTCGAATACACCTGGCAGGCCACCGGTCAGTGCCCGCAGGCCAGGCAGTTCTTCCCATAACTGGAGCAGAAGTTCGGTGTCGCGTTCCCCGAATACGACGGGGTCTGCCCCCACCTGTCCTCATCGACGAGGTGCCGGCCTTCCCCGCCGGACCGCCACCCCCGGCCCGTGCTGGAGCGCGACGTGTGAGAACAGGCCGTATCGTATGACCCGCACCCTGCGCGGCACGCGGGCCAGGCCGCGGCCCGCGGCTGCGCCCTCGTGATGACGGTCAGGATCTCAGCTTCGTGCGGCATTGGCGGTTACGGCCGTTCGGCGATGCCCACGGACAGCGCGTCGGCCTCGTCCTCTTGCGGCCACGCCCGGTCAACATGGCGACGTCCAGGTGAGCTGCGGACCGGCGCCGGGCGGGTGTGGGTTGGCGTTGATGTCGGATCTGCTGTTCACTCAAAACAGCGCCAGGCCCTCACCGCTGGTGTCCGCTATGACTGGCCGCGACTGGGCGGGGAGGTCGTCAAGGCGGTCGGGTCCGGCCGCTGCAGCCACGCCAGGGGCGGTCTCGGCCAGCCAGGTGCCAAACCGCTCGGCGGCTTCGCGGTAGGGGACTTGCGCCAGGACACGGTGCTCGCCGGAGGGGCAGAAGTCGACGGTGACAGTGAGCAGGCAGGAACGGGGGGCGTTCTGACTGCCCGTCCAGGACACGCGCAGCACCCCGCAGGGTTTGCGCGCGCGGGAGCTGCCAGGGTCGCGGTGGGTCGGGCGCAGCGATCGGCAGCCCGTGTGGGCGGTCCATGCGGCGAGGTGTGGCAGTGGCAGGGTGGTACGGGTGCGACAGCCAGAACAGCGATGCCAGTGACAAAGCCAGTCGACGACATCGGTATCGAAAAGGCGCGTGTAGTGGCCGGCCACACGGATGTCGTTGCTGTACAGGTGGTCGGGTCGTTCTTGTGTATTGCAGGAGTGGCAGACAGGGGCGCGGACGTAGCCATGTTCGTGGCAGTGGTCGAGGACGGCCGCGGGTGCGGTGCAGCACACGGCGCACGTCCACCCCGCCACCTTGCGGGAGATGCCGGGTTTCCTGCTGAGTGCCGAGTACAGCTGGCCTGTCAGTTCCCCGTTGTACGGGCGCAGCGGAGCGGTTGAGTCGTCAGGGCTCGTCGTCTCCCGGCCGTCGGCGGCTCGGGCCGTCCGGGGGTGGGAGGACGGCTCGGTGGCATCTGCGCTTGCCTGGCGGGGCCGCGCGACTTGCAGCCACTGCCTTTCGGTGTGCTCGGCCGCGTCCAGCACCCTGACCACGGCGCGCGGCAGCCACCATGTCCGCGCCGTCCGATCACGAGTCTGCTCCACGAGTATGCGCCGCCAGTCGATCCCCGCCAGATGGGACAGCCGGCCACCCTCACGCCCTGCTGCCCGCTCGGGGCCGCCCCACTCCTGCAGTTCCCTGGTGATGCACTGGCGCCAGCGCGCCAGCGTCCCCTCGTTGCGCTCCTTCTTCGGCGCGCTACCAAACGGGCCGATGCGGATCAGGTCCCGGCAGTCCATCTCCACCGCAATCAGTTCCGCTGCCGCCCGGCGCACCTCTCTCTCCGGAACACTCCACTGGCCGCCGCTTGCCTTCACCGTCGCCACCACACGGCCGCCGAGCAGGACGTACCCCACCCGGACACTGGCAAGAGAGCTGGTAAACGCCGCAGAAGCTGTCGGCACAGCACTGCCTGCCGTCAAACCGGCCCACAGAGCGTCCGCAGCGCCCAAAGAGATCAGGCCGCCCGTGCGACCCGGGATGACACGCTCAGGCATACCGACAGGCTAACGGCCCGCGAAGCTCCCGATGTCGATACCGCCCTTCTGAACCGGCGGCCAGAAGGCACCCGTTGCCGCTCCGCTATCACGCACCAACTCGTCAGTTGGAGGTCCACAGATAGAGCGCGGCCGCCGCCGCGCCGCCGACAAGTCCGCCGGCGATCGCTCCGGCGATCGTGCCGACGCCCGGGATCGGGATGATCACGGAGCCTAGGGCGGCCCCGGCCAGCACGGCGCTGCCAAGGCCGATGGACTGCGCTGTCGACGCGCTCGCGCCAGCCTTTTCCGCCCCGTACCGGGCCGCGTGGCCGGCGGCCGCGCCGACGACACCGACTCCGGCCGCGACGGGCAGCGCCCGCGCGGCGGCCCCCAGTGGCCCGGCCAACGGTGCGGTGAGCTTGCTGCCCAGAGCCAGGTACGACCCCGAGAGCAGTGTCGCTTCGGCCTCGACGACGAACGGCACCGCTCGTCCGAGCTCGCCCACCTCGGCTGCCGGATTGAACCGGAACCCCTGGTAGCGGAACCCTGTCTGGACGCTCCCGGACGGAGCGTTGCCGCCAAGTGACGGACCGGGTGAGGTGTCCTTCTTGGTGAAGGTGGTGACGGGAACTTTCTGCGTGGGTGGTGGCGCGGGGTTGGTCGGCGTCGCCGGGGTCAGCCGCTTGGCCAGGACCCGCGGGATTGGCGTGCCCGCTTTGGCGTCGCGCGCGACCCCCTCCGCCTTGACCCAGGACACCAGCTCCTTGGCGGCAATCTGCGGCGCCTTCGAGAGGTCCGCCGGACTGAGTTTGCCGCCGGCCTGGACGTGCTGCACCGACAGTAGGTAGACGTTCCGGAGATCGACCGGCTGGCCCTGGACGAGCGCGGAGCGCAGGCCTGCTCCATAACTCAGGTCCCGTGACGTCTTTGGTCCAGCCAGCGAGTTGGGCAGCATGACGGCCCAGGCGTTCGCGTACGTCCGGCTCGCCAGCGCGTCGGACATCTGTTCGCCATAGGTCTCCTCGAAGCCGTACTGCAGCCAGCTGCCCGGGATGAAGTGCTCGCGAGTATGGCCGGGCTGGGTGTCCAGCGCCTGGTACCGGCCCTCGTCCCCGAAGACGGTCTGGAACCCGCCGGGGTCCGTCCCGTTCACCGGGTCGCCGCGGACGAACTCGTAGAGCTTCGGGCCGTCCTGGATCCCGAGCGGGTCCGGCGACGTCCAGCGTCCCAGCCATGGGGCGTAGGAGCGGGCGCCGTGGTGGGCCAGGCCGCTCTCCTCGTCGCGTGCCTTGGCCTGGAACCGGTAGCGCTTGCGGGCGTAGCTGCCGAAGGACGTGTCACCGTACGGCAGGTACTCCTCACGGTTCAGTACGCCGCCGTCGGGGGCCAGCGTCGCGGTGACGCTCGTGAGCCGGTCGCCCAGCTGATAGAGGACGGGCTGCGGCAGCGGGTCGTCCGGGAGCGGCGTGCCCCGCCGGATGACGGCCAGACGGTTGCCCTCGTCCGTGAGGTGCACCTCGTCGTGCACGGTCTGGTTCGCGCCCACGGTGCCTCGCAGGATCCGCTCGAAGCCGCCGACGGAGAGGGTGATGAGGTCTGGACCGGCGCTGCGCCGCACCACCTTCAGCACCCGCTGGCCTGCGGCGTCGTAGCGGTACTGCGCGTAGACGCTGGGCCGGCCGGCGCCCGCTTGGTCCCTGAAGGTCGCCAGCCGGTCGGCCGCGTCCCACTCGAAGAACCGGTTGGTCGCCTCGGTCAGCAGGTTGCCGCCGGCGTCGTACGTGTATGGGACGGTGAGGTTCCCCGATCCGAGGGAGGTCAGCCGGTTGCTGTTCGGTGGCACGGTGTAGGTGCGGGTGTAGGCGCCGGTGCCGGCGGTGTCGGTCGCGTGCGCCAGTGACAGCAGGGTGCCGATGACGTCGTACTCGTAGGTCTCGGTGTACCGTCGCGCACGGGTGAGGTCGGTGCTCCGGGGGTTGTCCGTCCACGGCTTCTCGGGGGCCATGTCGGTCTCGCGTCCGGTGGCGAGCGTCAGTCGGCCCAGAGTGTCGTAGGCGAACTGGCGGTCCAGCCGGTCCGGAGTCGGCGCGACACCGCAGCCTGGGGTGCGGTCGGCGAGTGTCAGCAGTCGGCCGGTGAGGTCGTGGCGGAACGTGTGGTCCTGCAGGACCGGTCCGTCGCAGGTCCACGTCGTGGCTCCGGTCGGCCCGCTCGCGGCGTGCTCAGCGCGGAGGCGGCGTAGTCGCAGGGTTCGCGCGCTGTAGCCGTAGCGCACGAGCACGCCGTTGCCCAGCAGCGCGAGGATGCGCCGACCGTGTGCGTCGTAAACGACCTGCCTCAGGTGAGGTATGCCGTCGACCGAGACGGCCGTCACTCCGCCGCCGCGACCGTAGCTGAACGCGATGTGTGCCCGCGCGCCGGTGGCGTCCACGGGTGCCGTGGTCCCGGTTCGCCGACCGAGCGCGTCGAAGGACAGGTCGAGGGCGTAGTCGGTGTCATCGAGCAGCGCGTCCGCGTGGTCGGACAGGGTTTCGCCGGGACCTGGCTGCCAGTCGACGGCGTACGCGGTGCCCGCCCAGGCTCCGGATGCGGGCAACTTCGACAGCAGCAGTGCGGGGCTCAGCACCCGGCGGACGGTGCTGGTGGGGTTGCCGTTGAGGTCGTACCCGTCGGTCCGCATCCGGCCGGCCTCGTCGTACTGGACGACCACCCGCCCGCGTGCGTTCGCTGCAAGGGCCTGGTCCGCGGTCAGGCCCGAGCCCGCCGGGTCGTCGCCGTAGCCGGTGATCTGTCGTAGCGTCGGCGCCTGGGCCGCCCGGGCGGCGGCCCACGCCCCGACGGCGCGGGGCGCGCGGTCGGTAGCGGTTTGCACCACGGCACCCTTGTCGTC
>NZ_JBHYKH010000195.1:0-6381 GCF_042741275.1 Streptomyces sp. NPDC058964 | reverse complement strand
TCCCCGGCCTCCCCCCGCCCCCGCGGCGCCCGCCCCCCGCGCCGCCGCCCCCCACGCCCGGACGGCGCGGTGCGCGCGGTCGTACGCGTTGAGCACCACGGCACCCTTGTCGTCACGCGACTCGACGATGCCGCCGAGGGCGTCGTGCACGGTCCTCCGGGTACAGGCGTCGAGCAGCCAGCTCGTCCATGCCCGACCGGCGAGGTCGAAGACGGTGGCGGCGATTCGGCGTCCCAGCGGGTCGGTTACAGCGACTACCTGTCCTTCGATGTCGTAGTCCGTGGTGGTGACGACGTCCTCGGCCGGGCCGCGTCGTACGGTACGAACCGTCCGGCCGAACGCGTCGAGGACCGCGCTGCTGGGGGTGTTCCACTGCTGCCAGCGGTCCAGGGACTCGGTGGGGTGCGTCCGTCCGGCGTTGTCCTCGGCCCCATAGGTCCAGCTCTCCCACGGGGTCGGGATGACGCTGCCCGGGTCGGCGGGGTTCGCCGGCCTGCCGTGCACTACCCGGGTCTGGCTGCCGTCCGGGGCGACGGTGACCGTCGGCCGGCCGCACGGGTCGTGGTGCTGGCGGACCGCCGCGAGGCCTGCCAGCCGATCGGCCGTCGGCGGCGCGTAGGCCCAGCCGACGTCGCGGAAGGGCTCGAACGTGACCACGGGCCGGCTCTTGTTGTCGTAGACCTTCCACCCGCTCACGACGACGGCGGGCCCGTCCCCGGTGGTGTCGGCCAGGACGGCGCGCGCCGTGGGGGAAAGGTCCTCCGGCAGCCCCACGTCACCGACCGCCAGGTCGTCGGCCTGCGTGCGCGTTTGCAGCAGCCTGGCCAGCCCGTCGGTGAACTCGACGACGCGGAGGAATCGTTCCGGGTGGTCCTCCTCCTCCGTCGTTGCGAACATCGCGGTGATCTGGTCTGGCCTGAGCGGCTGTTCTCCGGCCGAGGCCCGACGGGCGTTCTCCCGGTCGACGAGCGTCCACCGGTGGTGGACCCGGCGGACGCCGGTCACGCTCATCGGCTGCAGGTCTCCTCCGTCCGCCACGGACCGGTCGTACGCGGCGAGGTCATAGCTGAATCGCTGGCCGGGCTGGTCGACCGTGTCGCCTTCGGAGCGCCCGGCGCGGCCGAGCTCGGCGATCCAGGCGAGCAGGCCGAGCGGTGTGTGGCCGACGGCGGTCCGGTTGCCGTTGGGATCCGTGACCAAGTTGGCCTTCAGAACCCGGTAGTTGTAAGTGGCGGTTGTGGTCAGCCCGGCGGCGTCGGTCGTCGCCACCGGCACCAGGTCGTAGTCGTCCCAGCTCGTCGTGGTGTTGCCCCCGAAGGCGTCTCGTGTCACCAGGAGCATGCCGCGCGGTGTCTTCCCGGCCACCGGGGTGTGGACGTCGTAGCTCGTCCGGCTGGTTTGCGCGTAGTAGCCCGCGACGTGTGGCCCGGCCGCGTCGTGCCACACGTACCCGACGTGCGTTCCGCGTTCGATGGGTGCTGTCAGCACGGTGTCGCGGAACTCGTCGGGGTACGAGGCCGACCAGGCGCCGCTCGCCGGCGTGGCGCCGTCGGGCGCGAGATAGGTCGGGGTGGGTGCCGACGTCCCGCCGGGCACTGCGGGTGCGCCGATCCGCGCCAGCAGGTCGGGGGTGAGCACCAGTTGCTCCACACGGGTCGGCAGGCCGTAGTTGCCCAGTTCGCCCAGGGCCAGCCCGGTGAACGCCGGGCCGTCGTAGTAGGTGAGCTGCAGCGAACGGGGGTCTTGGGATGGGGTCGCTCCGAGCACGGCCGCGATCAGGTCGAGCACCGGGCCAGTCCCCGGATCGGTCACTTCGTATCGGGCCGTGCGGGCCACTCGGTCCAGGAGGAACAAGTCTTCGTCGTCCCTGGTGGCGAAGTCGGTCGTCGTCACCGTGCCGAGGCAGGGTTCGCCCGCACGGCGGGGATTGCGCCCCCGGGCCACGCCGAACTCGGCTGAGACGTGGGCGCGGCCGTAGTCGTCGAATCCGCCCGATGCGGACAACCGGACCATCGGCTCGTCGCCGCGGTCCCACGTCGTTTCCCGCGCGAGGACGGCGCGGACCGCCACGACGGGGTGGGCTGTCCAGGCCGGGTCTGTTGGGCTTCGCCCGTCGAGCACCGGGACGACGGCGAAGGCCGAGTCGTGCACCTCGATGGGCCGCGTGCCGTGTGCCGGGTCACCGTCGTCGGCGTACACCTCACGGCGCAGGACACGGCCGCGCACCGCCCGCAGGGCCTCGCGCAGCGTGGATCGCGGCAGTCCGTCCGGCAGCGCGGAGAGGTCGAGGTGGGGGCGCAGGAGCGGGTCACCAGGCCAGTAGTCGTCGCTGGGGTCCACTGCGGTCCACGTGCCGGCGCTCGGGCCGACGGGGCCGAGCGCGAACCATGTCACCGATCGCACCGGTGGGCCGTCGACCGGCTCGGCGGGTACGTCCGAGGTCCGCGCCCAGGCGTGGTCCAGGAAGATCTCCGCGCCTCCCGGGTCTGCCGCGGTCACCGACATCCGGCCGGCGGAACCACTCGCGCTGCCGACGGACACGAGGGTCCACTGGCCCGTCGGGTCGAGTGTCGCGTCGGCGGCGTCGCGTCCGTCACCGGTGCCGATCCGCACGCGCACCCGGCCCCGGACGGCCTTCACCCATACGGTGGCGATCACTTGCGCGGGCGTGCCTTCCGCCCCGCCGACGTCCTGCTCCACGCCGCAGTCTTCGCCGCTGGTGGTGATGTGCAACATCTGTCCGCCCTTGCCCTGGGGCAAGTCGCTGGCGACCAGGTCCGTGACCGTGGTTGCCGGGGCCGTGTTCCGCGCCGTCCATCCCGGCGCCGCTGCCTCCTCGCTGCCCTGCGGCTGAGCAGCCGAGGTGGTGAGTGTCGTGGGCGTCGCACCGCCGGTGTCGAAGCTCCAATTGCGCAGCAGGTTGCCCTGCGCGGCGGCGTCGAAGCCGGCCGGGACCGGGACCGACGGCGTCAGCGGGTCGAGCAGCGTCAGTGTGGCGGGTGTCGGCGGGGGCGGCGTCGCGGCGGTCAGAGTGTCGGTCTGCACGACCCGGCCGAAGCCTCGGAACTCGCGGTCGGCCGGGTCCCAGTACCCGTCCGAGTAGTGGAACCCGCTGGTGAGGACCGTCTGCGCGAACCGGTCCTCGGTCCGGACGCCTGCGACCACGTGCACGGGGAAAGGGAGTGCGGTGCGCCATGGCCGGTCGTCGAGCCGGGCGGCGGTGGCGTAGGCGGTGGACGTGGACCAGGTGAGGGTCGTCACGGCTCCGCAGTGGTTGTCGACGTCGGTGAGCAGGTGCGGTTTGGCGCCGCCGGTGAGGTCGAGGAAGGCCCACTCTCCTGCCCCACCGAGACCGGTCCAGAGCACGCCGCCGACGCCAATGCCGTCGAGGTCGGCGATCCGAACCGAGGTGCGGGAGTCGACCCGGGGCGTACCCCGGACGACGACGGGGGGTGCGAAGCCGTTGCCGGACTGGTTGACCCAGATGGTCAGCGTCCCGTCGCCGACGTACACGACGTCAGCGGCGCCGTCGCCGGTGACGTCACCGAGCAGGATCCGCCGAGGGTCGAAGGCTGTGACCCCGCTGCCCGGGGCATCGGTGAACCGAGGCGCGTCCGTCATACGGACCGGCGGCCCGAACCTGCCACGGCCCAGGCTCGGCCAGTACCGGACCGCCCCGTCGTACACCTCGACGACGTCGGTGAGCCCGTCACCGGTGACGTCGGCCAGGTGGATGTGCGGGTCGGTCAGGTCGGCCAGCGGTGGAGCTCCCTCGATCCGCCGGAAGCGGGCGAACCCGCCGCGACCGTCCCCGCGCGCCATGAGCGGGCGTTCCCCGGCAAGCAGCAGATCGGGGATGTGGTCGCCGTCCATGTCGACCAGCCGCACCTGGGGGCCGTGGGTGCCGGTGTCCGGCATGCCGGTGCTGGTCCGCGCGGTGGGCTCAAAACCCGCCTGGTCGGAACCCGGTGGCGGGGTGGCAAGCGGCCACACAACCGTCCGGCTGCCCACGGTCATGGTCAGCTCCGGTCGTCCGTCTGCGTCGATGTCGCCGAGATGAACGCCGGGTGCGCCGAGTTCGGCGCCCGCGGGCGCGAACCGCAGCGGCCGCCCGGCATCGAACCGGCCGTCACCCCGGTTGCGCCAGTACCGGGCGGTGCCGTCGAGCTGCAGGGCCGAGGGCAGGCCGTCGCCGAACAGGTCGGCGAGTTCGAGCCCAGGGCCCAACGCCGTGGGTGGCAGCGTGGCGGGCAGGCGACGGAACCGACGTGCGGTCGGGTTCCACGGGCGGTAGCCGAGAGTCAGCGGGGGCAGGAGCTGCGTCTCGCCGGTGGCGGCGTCCTGGCCGGTGATCTGGATGGCGGTCAGCAGAGAGACGCCGACGGCGGGTCCGGGTCCCGGAGTCTCGTCGGCGTAGCGCAGGTCGACCACGGTCGGCGGAGTGCCGCCGTCACCGACGGTCGAGACGCTGATCCGCCGGGCACGCAGCGTGGTGCGCAGATCGAAGCCGGGCCGGCGGTCGCTGAACGGGTCCGGGCGTGGTTTCGTCTCGTCGTTGTAGTGGACGGTCAAGGTGACCGCGTAGGACGGCGCGTTCGGATCCCCGAAGTCGGCATAACGGATGGTGTCGAGGTAGCGCTGGGCGCCGCCGTCGCCGCGGTAGCGATAGCAGATGGTGTTGCCGAGCGGGTCGATGCTGGTCGTGAGCAGCCAGCTGAACACCCGCCCGTGCGGGTCTCGGACAGCGGCCGGGTCCGCCCAGTCCGCGGCCGCCCCGGTGGGCCGGGCCGTCCCGTACCGGTTGCGGAGCCCGCTGCGGGTCCAGACGTCCCAGTAGTCGTCGGACGGGCCGACGACGTGCACGACCCGGGCGAAGCCGAACTCGGTCCGGGGCCGGTAGCGGGTAACGTCCGCTCCGGCCGGGAGGTCGGCCGGAATCGCGTTGCCCGGGGGGACCGGGACCAGTTCCTCGGCGCCAGAGAGAACGAAGACGTCGGTGCGGTCGTCGTAGTCGGGTACGCCCCGGTCGGTGCGGCGGCTGATCCTCGGCACGGACAGTGACCAGCCCAGGCCGTAGGGCCCGTTGCCGGCGCCGGAGGAGTAGCTCAGGGAGAGCGCGGGCGTCCCTCGCACCGGTGGCAGCGGGATCGGCACGGTGAGGTTGCCCGTGCCGGTGTGCAGGTCGGGGGCGAAGGTCTCGCCGATGCCGGTGAGGGCGCCACCGCCCTTGGGGACGCTGATCTCGGCCATTCCGGTCACCGTGGCCAGGCCGGGCCGACACCGGACCAGCCGATCGCGAACAGCACGTCCGTCACGGCCCCCGTGTCCAGGAGCGCGCCAGCGGCAGGGTCGAGCGTCAGCGTCCAGTCACCGACCGGGGAGTCGGCGATCCCCGTCCACGCGCTGCCGTTTCCCCGCCGGGTACTCACGACGCCGTCGATGGTCTGCGCGTCGCCGCCCCTGGTTCCGTGCCGGAGACCGAGCGTCACCGTCGGGACCGGGCGGTCGCCGTCGGGCAGCAGGCAGACGATGACCTGTTCGACCTGAAGGTCGCCGATCGCGAGCGGGAAGGCCGACGCGTCCACGGAAAGAGTCACCTCGCGGTTCGCGGTCGCGTCGGCCGGGTTGGACAGCTCGTAGAACTCGTCGGGGAACTCGCCGCTCAGGCTGAACACCCGGTCGCCGCTGGTGCGCCCGGCGTCGGCGAACCGGCGGAGCACCTGCTCGCGGTAGTCGTAGTCCTCGGTCGCCGTGTACTCGACGGTGATGACGACGTCGGCCAGCGACCGGAAATCGAACGGGTTCGCCGGGCGCGGCAGGTCGAGCGTCCAGTGCGTGTCGACGCCTGAGCCCTCGAACGGCAGCAACAGTTCCTGCTGGGCGTCGAGGTCGAAGACGCCCGTGGCTGACACCGGGGAGGTCAGGGCCACGCTCTCCGGCGGCCGCACCAGCGTCGTGGTCGGGAAGCCGGCCGAGGGCAGGACGACCCGGGAGATCCCGCTGCTGGTCAAGGTCGCCCGGACGCCGGTCGTCGGCGGGATGAGCCCGACGACGGAGACGCGAATCCGCCGCACGAGCCGCAGCAGGTGCCCGGGGAAGGACTCGTCGAACCACGACATGGGGGTGGCGAACGACAGCCGACCGGCCTGCCGGAAGTCGGCGAAGTCGCGCGGCATCCGGTCGGCCAGCGAGAACGACTGTGCCAGATTCAGCCGCCGCTTGTCCGTCTCGAAGGCGTACTGGTCGAGCCGGGTGACGTCCTGCAGCAACCGTTCGGCGCCGGTCAACCCGCGCCGGTCGGGTGTCGTCGTGGCCGACGCGGTGCTCGGGGCTGGCAGTGCCTGCCAGTAATCGCCCTGCACGATCGACGGCACGACGTCC
>NZ_JBHYKH010000194.1:1958-15375 GCF_042741275.1 Streptomyces sp. NPDC058964 | reverse complement strand
CGAACCACTCTTTTTTAACTTGTCTCGGTGTTTGTTTTTGTTTATCCGAGACTGGTATAGAAGAGGCTCGAGAATGGTGGGACTCGCCCGCGTACCAGGAGATCGCGCCGCTGCGCTCGCGCCACATCGAGGGGGACATCATCCTGGTCCCGGGCGTTCCCGAGAACTACGACCCGGCCACCACCGCGAAGGCCATGCGGGAGTCGCTGGCCGCCGAGTAGCCGCCCGGCCGGGGCCCGCCCGGGCCCGGGCCCACGGCTCAGACCCGGTCCAACGGCCGATGCGGCTCGTCCGGGAGTTGCGCCTCCACCGTGTCGCCGGGGCGCACGACACCGCCCCGCCGGACGACGCTCATGATTCCGGCCCTGCGTACGACGTTGCCGGCGCCGTCGCGTCCGACGACCTGCTTCAGCAGCCCCCGTCGGAAGTCGTCGATCTGCAGACAGGGATTGCGCAGACCGGTCACCTCGACCACGGCCTCCGCGCCGATGCGCAGCAGTGTGCCCTCCGGGAGCCGCAGGAGATCGAGGCCGCGCGTGGTGATGTTCTCCCCCAGCTCACCGGGGGCCACCCGGAAGCCCGCCTCGCGGACGTCGTCGAAGAGTTCCTCGTGGATGAGGTGAACCTGACGCAGGTTCGGCTGCGTGGGGTCCGCCGCGACCCGCGAGCGGTGCTTGACCGTCACGCCGGCGTGCACGTCCCCCTCGACACCGAGCCCGGCGAGCAGCGTGATGCTCTCCCGGTTCGGCTTGGTGAACGAGTACTCGCCGTTGCTGCTGACGGCTGTCACGATTCCGCTCACGTCCGGTCCCCCTGTTCGAAGCGCATTCAAGATCCTAACCAACAGGGGTTCACCGGTCGGTCCAGCCCCACGTGACGGGGCCGGCGCACGGCGATCCGGCCGCACACGGCGCACACGCACCCCGGATCACATCTGCGCAGGAGCGTCACACAGGCTGCACACAGCCCCGCGAAAGCCTCGCTAGCGTTGCTGACCGCTCGATCCCACGTGCGATACGCGAACAGGTCGCGGCCGAGCCGGCCGACGGCGCAATCAACCCAGGAAGACCGCGGATGGACTACTGCTCCTCGTGTCGTCGGCATCTCAACGGCGCCCTGGTGTGTCCCGGATGCGGAGCCTACGCGCCGGACATCGCCCCGCCGGCGACCGTGCGCCCCGCCGTGCCGGCGTGGGAGAACCCCGCCGCCTCCCACGGCCGGCACGACTTCGGCCCCGGTGACCCGGCAACCGTCGCGGCCCCCGCGGACGAGATCACGGCCGGCACGGTCGAGGACGCGCCCCCCGCGCCGCAGGGCCGCGCCGCACGGCGTCGCCAGCTGGCCCGGTGGAAGAAGAACAAACGCCGCGCCGCGGTCGCCACGGCCGTCGCGATCGTCGGGGGCGGCCTGACGGTCGCCTCCCTGGACCGTCAGTCCGCCGACCGGGCACAGGCGGCCACGGCAGCCGGCGACAGCGGCATGGGAGCCGGACGGACGCCGGTCGTGGACGACACCCGGACGGCCTCCGCAGCGTCCGGCGTCCACCGGTCCTCGCGCACCCCGGCCCCCGCTCAGCCGACCGCCGTGAACGCCCCGCGCCGGCAGTCCGAGTCCGGAGCGCACCCCGGCGCACAGCCGGTCACCCGTCCGGACGCGGCCGCCACGCCGCGGCCATTGACGACGTCGGCTCCGCGGCCGCGGGCCACGCCTTCGGCCGCCACGGGGACCCCTGCCGGAGACACCACCGGCACCGGCACGACGGCTCAGCAGCCGTCCACGCCCGCGTCCACGGCAGGGACCGGCACGGGCTCGGGCACCTCGCAGGCGAGCCCTTCACCCGCGTCGACGTCGCCCGCCGAGCTGTGCCTGCTCGTGGTGTGCCTCGGCTGACCCGGTATCACCCGGTCGATCCGGTTCAGGCCGCGGCCCGTTGCCCGGCCCTCCCCGTGCTCAGGAAGCGCCGCAGCCGCGCCTTGGGCCAGGTGTTGATCACGTCGTCCCGGGTGAGCCAGCCGCGCTGCGCCGTGCCCACGCCGTAGCGCATGTTCGCCAGGTGAGGCGTGGCATGGGCGTCGCTGTCGACGGCGAACTTCACCCCGTACCGCCTGGCTCGCAGGATGTCCTCGTCGCGCAGGTCCAGCCGGTGGGGGTGGGCGTTGACCTCCAGGGCGGTGCCGGTGCGCGCGCAGGCGGCGAACACCTCGTCGAGGTCGGCGTCGACGCCCGGCCGCTTGCCGACGAGCCGTGTGGTGGGGTGGCCGATGATGTTGACGTACGGGTTCTCACAGGCCCGCACGATCCGGCGGGTCATCGCCTCGCGGTCCTGGTTGAAGTGCGAGTGGACCGACGCCACGCACACGTCGAAGCCGGCCAGGAACTCCTCCGGCCAGTCCACCCCGCCCTCCGGGTCGATGTTCAGCTCCACACCGTGCAGGAGCCACATCCCGCCCCGCCGCCCCCGCACGCCGTACGTACCGTCGAGTTCCCGCACCCGCTCGCGCTGCGCCAGCATCCGCTCGACGGTCATGCGCTGCATGTACAGGTTGGGTCCGTGATCGGTGACGGCGTAGTAGGCGTAGCCGCGCTCGGCGGCCGCCGCGGCCATGTCCTCCAGCGGGAAGAGGCCGTCGGTGAGGTCGGTGTGCGTGTGGAGGTCGCCCCGGATGTCCTCCTCGCCGACCAGGTCGGGCAGTTCGCCGCGCAGTCCGGCCTCGATCTCGCCGCGGTCCTCGCGCAGCGTCGGCGGGATCCACGGCAGTCCGAGCCGGGCGTAGACGTCCTCCTCCGTCTCCGAGACGATCTTCTCGCCGCTCTCGACGTCGAAGAGCCCGTACTCGGAGAGCTTCAGGCCCTGGTGCACGGCCAGTTCCCGGGTACGGATGTTGTGTGCCTTGGAACCGGTGAAGTACTGCAGCGCCGCGCCCCAGGAGTCCGGCGGGACGACGCGCAGATCGACGTCGAGGCCCTTGGTGGTGCGGACCGACGTCTTGGTCCCGCCGCTCGCGATGACCTCGGTGACGTACGGCAGCTCGGTGAACGCCCGCATGAGCGGCGCCGAGTCGTGCGCCGCGGCGAGGATGTCGATGTCCCCGATCGTCTCGCGGACCCGGCGCAGCGAACCGGCGTACGCGCAGCGCAGGCACCCGCCCACCCCGGACAGCGCGGCGGTGATCTCCTCGGCGAGGTCCATGGCGACGTCCAGCAGGACGCGGCCCCCCGTGGAGCGCAGCAGTTCGATCCCGTGGAGGATGTTCTCCTCCGTTCTCGGTCCGAAGCCCTTGAGGTCGCGCAGCTTCTCGTCGTGGATCGCGTGGGTGAGCTCGTCGACCGAGGAGATGCCCAGCTCCTCGTAGAGCGCCAGCGCCTTCCTGGGGCCGAGGGTGGGGATCGCGGTCAGCTGCCGGACTCCGTCCGGGATACGTGCCCGCAGTTCCTCCACGGCGTGGACACCGCCGGTGCGGAAGTACTCGGCGACCTTCTCGGCGATCGACTTGCCGACCCCCGGGATCTGCCGGAGCCCCTTGGCGTCGAGGGTGGCGACATCGGCGTGGTATCCGCCGATCGCCCGGGCAGCCTTCTCGTAGACGCGTGCTTTGAACGCGTCTCCTCCGGTGATCGAGATCAGGTCCGCGTACTCCTGGAGCAGCGCCGCGACCTCGGCGTTGGACCGGGCCACACCTCCAGGGTAGGCGGGTTGCCACGGACGCGGGCCGCGCGCCGGACACCGGTGGCCTGGACCGTCCTACCGTGGAGACATGAGCGGCGGCACCGTGACACTGTTCCTGTGCGGCGACGTCATGCTCGGGCGTGGCGTGGACCAGATCCTCCAGCACCCCGGCGATCCCGCCCTGCGCGAGGACTACGTCGGCGACGCCCGTGCCTACGTCCGGGGCGTGGAGGCCGTGAACGGCCCGATCCCCGCTCCGGTCTCCCCCGCCTGGCCCTGGGGCGAGGCCCTGCGGGTGCTGGAGGAGGCCGCCCCGGACGCGCGCATCGTGAACCTGGAGACGGCCGTCACCCGCAGTGACGCGTTCGCTCCCGGCAAGGGGGTCCACTACCGCATGCAACCGGCCAACCTGCCCGCGCTGCTGGCGGTCCGGCCCGACGTCTGCGTCCTGGCCAACAACCACGTGCTGGACTTCGGGCGGACGGGGCTGGCCGAGACGCTCGACGTCCTCGGCCGGGCGGGGCTGTGCACGGCGGGGGCGGGACGGAACACCGAGGATGCGCACGCCCCGGCGGTGGTCCCCCTCGCCGGGGGCAGGCGTGTGCTGGTGTTCGCGCTCGGGACACCGTGCAGCGGCATCCCGCGCGACTGGGCGGCGGGCCCGGACCGGCCGGGGGTCGCCCTCGTTCCCGCCCTCACGTCCGAGGCTGCGGACGCGGTCGTGGAGCACGTACGGCGGGTCAGGCACCCCGGAGACATCGTGGTCGTCTCCGTGCACTGGGGCTCGAACTGGGGATACCGCGTCCCCGACCGCCAGGTCCGCTTCGCCCACGTCCTGGTCGACGGCGGTGTCGACGTGGTCCACGGTCACTCCTCGCACCATCCGCGCGCCGTCGAGGTGTACCGCGAGCGGCTCGTCCTGCACGGCTGCGGCGACTTCGTCGACGACTACGAGGGCATCACGGGTTACGAGTCGTACCGCGACGACCTCCGGCTCGCGTACCTGGTGTCGGTCGAGGCGGGCACGGGGCGCCTGGCCGGACTGCGCATGGTGCCGCTGCGGGCACGCCGCATGCGGCTGGAGCGGGCTCCGGACGAGGACCGCGACTGGCTGCGCGCGACGCTGGACCGGATCAGCGAGGGTGTGTGCGTCACCGCGGCGGCCGACGGCACGCTGGCGCTGGACCAGGGGCCCGCGGGGGCGCAGCCTGAAAGGTGAGGGCGGGGGGTTCGCGCACGGAGGTGATCACGGTGGAAGCACAGGAGTGGACCGTGCAGATCTACATCACCGAGGACGGCGACGACACGCGGGCACGTGCCGTGCTGACCACCCGCGACACGTCGACCGTCACCGGCAGGGGCACGGCACGGCGCAGTCCCGGCGACCGGCCGATCCCCGAGGTGGGCCACGAGCTCGCCGCCAGCCGTGCTCTGGAGGATCTCGCCATCCGGCTGCACGACGTCGCCTCCGACGACATCGTCGAACTGGCCGGCCCGCTCGAGGCGTGAACCCGGCCGCGGGAGACAGGAGCGGCACCGGCCCCCGCGGTGTCGCTGCGCCCGTGCGCCGCCGGCGCGGCATCCGGCTCGGGGGGTGCTCAGGACGTCGGGTCCACGCGGAGTTCGACGGGGACACCGCGGGCAGGGCCTGCATCCGCACGGTCCGGCCCAGGGGCACCTTCGCCGGCAGACGCAGACGCTCCTGTCAGCTCCCAGAATCCGTCGCCGGGACACATCGGCCGTCCCGTCCCTCACCTGGTTCAGCGGCCTCGCGGGGGCTCCGTCCCCGACGCGCTCGGCCGCGGGCGCTCAGACGGTGATTCTGCGTCCGGTGACCAGGCGGGGGTCGATGCGCACCCACAGGTCACGGTCGCCGCCCGCCCACGGGGTGCTGTAGGCCGCCGCGTCGAGCCGGCGCCGTTCGTCCGGATCCGTCACCGTGCACGCGTCTCCGCGCACCAGCACGCTCCAGCCCCGGCTGAACGCGTCGTCGATCCGGTCGACCTCGAAGGCGACCCGGCAGCCCGCCGCCAGCGACGGCGTCGCGCCGACGGCGGTCCTGAAGACGATCGCCCCTTCGACGACGCTGTAGTTGACGGGGACGATCACGGGCCCCGATTCCGTGGGTACCGCCAGCCTGCCCACGCCGTGCGTCGACAGCAGGGCCCGGCACTCGTCCGGCCCCAGTTCGCCGAACTCGGGTGTGCGGCCGGCCCGTCCGGGTCCGGGCGGCACTGCGATGTCGCCACCGGTGAGCTCGCCCACCGTGGTGTCCAGCACCTCGGCCAGGCGGCACAGGAGGGCTCTGCCCGGTGCGGCGCCGGGTTGCTCCTCCAGGTATCTGAGGTAGCTGGGCGCCACGTCCACGCGCGCGGCCGTCTCCTCGCGGGTCAGGCCGAGCCCGGCGCGCCGGGCGGCGATCCGGCGGCCGCGCGCGCCGCGGGGCCTCCCCCCCAGCACATTCGCATCCGCCGGGTCGCCCTGGGCCCGCAACCTCCACCTCCCGCGGTGCCAACGGCGACTTCGTGCTGCTCCCCGCCGAGGACCACCTTGAGGGCGCCGGTGTCGGCGGCCCGGGAGAAGACGTCGTACGCCTCCTCCATACGGTCGAGCGGGAAGGTGTGGGTGACCAGTTGCGTGGTGGGCAGACGACCGGTGGCGGCCATCCGCAGCAGGGTGGGGGTGGAGTACGTGTCGACCAGCCCGGTGGTGATCGTGATGTTCCTGATCCACAGGTCCTCGAGGTGCAGGGTGGCGGGCCTGCCGTGCACGCCGATGTTGGCGACGTGCCCGCCCGGCCGCACCATGCGCGTGCACAGCTCGAAGCTCTCCGGCACACCCACCGCCTCGATGACCACGTCCGCGCCGAGCTCGTCGGTGAGGTCCGCGACCAGTTGCTCGGGAGCCTCCTCGACGTGGGCGACGGCGTCCGCGCCGAACCGCCGGGCCGTCTCCAGCCGGGCCGGATCCAGGTCCACGGCGATGATCCGCTCGGGCGCGAACAGGTGTGCCGTGGCGATCGCGGCGAGGCCGATGGGGCCGGCCCCGACGACGGCGACGGTGTCCCCCGGGCTCACCCGCCCGTTGAGCACACCCACCTCGTAGGCGGTCGGGAAGATGTCCGCCAGCAGCACCGCGTCCCTGCTCGCCACGGCGGCGGGCAGCGCATGGACGGACAGGTCGGCGTGGGGGACGCGCACGTACTCGGCCTGGGTGCCGTCGATCAGGTGCCCGAGGATCCAGCCTCCGCCGCCCCGGCACTGGCCGTAGGACCGCTCCCGGCAGTAGCGGCAGCGTCCGCAGGCGCTGATGCAGGACACCAGGACCCGGTCTCCCGGCCGTACGGACCGTACGTCACCGCCGACCTCGACGATCTCACCGACGGCCTCGTGTCCCAGGACGGTGCCGGGATGCACCTCGGGTACGTCGCCCTTGAGGATGTGGAGATCCGTCCCGCAGATGGTGACCTCGTCGACCCGTACGATCGCGTCGGTGGGTTCCTTGATGGCCGGATCGGGGACGTCCTCCCAGGCGGACTGTCCCGGGCCGTGGAAAACGAAGCCTTTCATGACGTTCCCACCCTCCTTCCGGTCGGGTGCGGCATACGCGGGAGACACACGCTTGTCGCCTCACATCCAGCTTGTCCGGAACCGGCGGGTTCCGCATGGGCCGTCCGGCCCCCATGACCGCCGCCGCACCCGATCCGGGCGGTCCGTGTGGGCGATTCGGCCGGAGCGCGCTGCAATGGAAGGGGATGGTGCACCGCCGATGCGGGCGTGAGGAGGTGCCCTGTGCGATTCACCGACCGCACGGACGCGGGACGCCGCCTGGCCCAGGGCCTGGAGTTCCTCCGCGGCGCGGACCCGGTCGTGCTCGGGCTGCCCAGGGGCGGGGTCCCGGTGGCCTACGAGGTGGCGCGGGCGCTGGAGGCGCCGCTGGACGTGCTCGTGGTCCGCAAGCTGGGCGTGCCGTGGCAGCCGGAGCTGGGATTCGGCGCGATCGGCGAGCAGGACGTGCGTGTGCTCAACGAGGACGTGATCCGCGGGACCGGCCTGGAGGCCGCCGAGCGGGCCGCCGTCGAGGAGTCGGAGCGGGCGGAGCTGGAGCGCCGGGTACGGCGGTACCGCGCCGGCCGGGCTCCCGTGCCTCTGGCCGGGCGGACCGTCGTGGTGGTGGACGACGGACTGGCCACCGGCGCGACCGCGGAGGCCGGTTGCCGCGTCGTACGAGGGCGTGGCGCGGCCCGGATCGTGCTCGCCGTACCGGTCGGGCCGGAGCGGACGCTGCCGCACCTGCGGACGGTGGCGGACGAGGTGGTGTGTCTGCACAGCCCGCCGTACTTCGGCTCGGTCGGCGCGTGGTACCGCGACTTCGCGCAGACCGACGACGGTGAGGTGGCCGAGCTGCTGGCACGCGCCGCGCGTCCCGCACCGGGCGCTGCGGACCCACCGCCGCCGAACCGCGAGGTCGAGCTGCCGGCCGGATCGGTACGGCTGGCCGCGCGGTTCGTGCTCCCGGAGCCGCCCCGGGCCGTGGTGGCGTTCGCGCACGGCAGCGGCAGCGGCCGGCACAGCCCGCGCAACCGGTACGTCGCCACCGTGCTCAACGAGGCCGGTCTGGGCACACTGCTGCTCGACCTGCTCACCGAGGAGGAGGAACGCGACCGGCGGAACGTGTTCGACATCGGGCTGCTGGCCCGGCGTCTGCAGGCCGCGTCCGGCTGGCTGCGCCGGGAGACCGGTCTGCCCGTGGGGTACTTCGGCGCGAGCACGGGCGCCGGCGCGGCGCTGGAGGCGGCCGCCGACGACGCAGGCATCGGCGCCGTGGTCTCCCGTGGCGGCCGCCCCGACCTGGCCTCCGGCGCCTCGCTGGCCCGGGTGCGGGCACCCACCCTGCTCATCGTCGGCAGCCTCGACACCGAGGTGCTCAGCCTCAACCGGCTCGCCGCCGACCGGCTGCGTTGCGAGCACCGGCTGGCCGTGGTGCCCGGGGCGAGTCACCTCTTCGCCGAGCCGGGCACGCTGCCCGTGGTCGCCGGTCTGGCCCGCGACTGGTTCACCGCCCATCTCACCGGCCCGGAGGCCGGCGGTCCCTCGCCCGGATCCGCCTGACCGGAGGCGCTCGGCCCCGACTGCCCACGGTCGAGGGACGTTCGGCCCCTGAACCGGCGCGGCCGCGGGCGGCAGGGTGGAGGCGGGAGAACAGGCTCCGGCGTGGCGGAGAGAGGCGGACGGTCATGAAGCACGTGGTCCTGGTCTGCGGCGGCCCCTCGGCGAACGGCCGGTCCGCGGCCGACTGGGCCGAGGCCGAGGCCGAACTGCGCGGGCTTCCGCTCCGCGTGGTCCGAGAAGGGCCGACGGACCTGGGCGAGGCCGGGGTGACGGTCACCGGGCCGAGCCCGCAGGACACCGCCGCCGGCCGTCTGCCCGGCACCGCTCCACCGGCTCCAGCCGGGGCCTGGACCGGTCCGCTGGTGCTGGTCCCGGACCGTCTCGCCCGCGCGAACCGCGGCGGCGGTGTCACGCTCGGCGTCGACGCCCGCGATCCCGCGCAGGCCGCGATCGACTTCGCCTTCGACAGTGCCCGGCTGCGCGGGGTGCGCCTGCACGCGGTGCACGCCTGGGCACTGCCGTCCCGCGCCGCAAAGTTGCCCTTCGGTGTGCCGGAAGAGGACCGCGCCACCTGGGAGGACCACGAGGTGCATCTGCTGGCGGACGCTCTGCGGCCCTGGCGGGCCAAGTATCCGGACGTGCCGGTGCTGGAGGACGTGGTCCTGTTCAGTCCGTCCCACGCGCTGCTCCACCACTCGGCGGACGCGGCGCTGGTCGTGGTGGGGCGCGGGCGGGGCGCCGGACGGGGAGATGTCGTACGGAGCCTGGTGCGGGACGGCACGTGCCCCGTCGCGGTCGTGCCGTCGTAGCCGCGGCCGGGCGCGGAAGGTGCCTCGGTCCGGCCGGGCCAGGGTTCCCGACCTGCCGTGGACGATCTCGTAGGCCGCGTCCAGCGCTCCGATGGCGGCCAGTCCCCCAATGTGCTCGACGAATCGCGCGACCGCCTCGGCTTGGGTCCCATGGTGCCTTCGGGGAGTTCCTGGCGGCGCAGCGGGCGTCGCGTCCAGGAGGGGCCGCCGGGCGGATGTCCCGTATCCCTCGCAGACGTACGGCACGTCGGTGAGGACGAGGAGGAAGTCCGACTCGAGGTCCTCGGCTGAGCAGGGCCGCGGTGAGGTCCCGTCGACGAGGGCTTCGGCCCGTTCATGGGCGACGGGGCCACAGCGGTGGCGACCCGGTCGATGTCGGCCTGCCGGCGGACCGGACCAGATGTCCCCAGACCATAACGATCGTGGACGTCAAGGGACTTGACCGCACACGGTTGCACTATCTTCACATCATGTCCACGCCACCCGAGCCTTCGCAGCAGCCCGAGCCGCAGCCAGGTGCGCCGGCGCAGCCCACCGCGTATCCGTACCCAGGTCCGCTGTCTCCGAGCCCGGCCGCACCGGGGAGCTTCCCTCCGCCCGCACCCCCGCCCGGCCCCGGTCAGCAGGGCTTCTACGGCGGGCCCACGATGGTGGGACAGCCGCTCCAGCCCCAGCCCGGCAATCCGTACGTCGCTCAGGCCCCCTACGGTCCGGTGGCCGCCCCGCAGCCGGGCGGTGGCCCAGGCGCCGGACGAGCGGTGCTGTGGGCCGCCGTCGGCGCGGTGGTCGCGTCGGCCGCCTGGGCGGTCGGCGTCTTCGTGATCGGCGGCAAGGACTCGGCGGAGCTGCGCGGCTACACCGCCCCGTCGAACCTCTGCGCCGACGCCGACTACTCGTCCTTCAAGGACGAATACCCGCAGGACGACAGCTCCCCGAGCCACACGTCCCTCAAGGACGGTGCGCTCGACCAGAGTTACTGCAGTGTCGGCCTGAAGAAGACCGGTTCGAGCTACGCGGACGCCTACCTCTCCATCCAGGTGGACCTGCACAAGAGGACCGACCCGGGGCCGGAGTTCACGGCGACTTGGAAGAACTACCGCAAGAGCCACACGGGTTACGACGTGGAGACGGTGCGCAACATCGGTGACGAGGCCTACCTCGTCACCCAGGACACCACCAACGGCTCCTCCGGCAGCTCCGCGTCGGGCTCCCGCTACGCCACTCTGGCCGTGCGGGACGGCTGGATGACGTACACGATGAGCTACAGCGTCTATCTCTCCTCGTACGACCAGGACAAGAACCCGCCGCAGCTCGACGAGGTGTCCGACTGGCTGCGGGCGGACACCAAGGCCACGCTGGACCGGCTCCAGGGCTGAGGTCCGCGGCGCCGACGGCGGGTGGCGGCCGGTTCGGGGGCGTCGGCCCCGGCGACCGGCCGCCGGTGTGTCCGTGGTGTGACGCGGGGGCGTCAGTAGCTGCTCCCGAGGGTCTGGGTCGTGTAGGCGCACTCCGTGTAGATGTAGCCGGAGCGGAGCTTGGCGGTGTCCGAGGCGGGAGTCGCGGTGCCGGCACCCCGCGGTTTGTGCACGAAGTACGTGGTGCCGGCCGGCAGGCTGATCGTTCGCTGCGGGTAGTGCTTGCCGCTGTCGCTGCAGGGCTTGAAACCGATCATGACCGAGCTGGCGAAGGAGTAGGCCTTGCAGCTCCCGCAGGCCTTGAGCTCGAAGCTGCCGGTGACCGGGCCGGTGTAGTAGACCGTGATGGGGTCGGGGCTGTCGTTCTTGACCGTGACGGAGATGCTGCCGCCGGAGGCCGTGGTGGGCAGGCGTTTGCCGGCGGCCGGGAGGGTCTGGGCGACCTCGGCGGCGATGGAGATCTTCTTGGCGCGTTCCCTGTTCTTGTGGTGCTTGTTGTCGGCGACGAACGCGTCCATCGTCTTCTGGGCCGCGTCGAAGTCGCCGTCCTTGTACTGGTCGACCCCGCAGGAGTACTCCCCCGAGTCCGCGCTCCTGCCGGCCCGGTCGGCACTCTTCGACAGTCCGTCCGCGGCGGCGCCCGCGTTCCCCGAGAGCTGGGTGATCCGGGTGTTCAGGCTGCGCAGCTGCTCCACGGCCGCGCACGGGTCGTCACCGCGCACGTTCCTCTCGGTCCTGGCGACCGCGGAGCCGACGGCGGGCGCGACCCTGGACGTCTGCTCGGACCGCGGGAACGTGCTGAGGAGGTCACCGAAGTCGGTGACCCAGTCGGCCTCGTCGGCCGACAGGCTGGCCGCTCCGCACTCGTACAGCGAGGTGGCCAGCCGGCCGTCGGGCCACCGGGCCAGTGAGCCGAGTGCCTCCTTCGACATGGTGCGGGGGACCGTGCGCAGATACTTCAGCGGCGCGATCGCGTCGCAGTACTCCTTGTGCCCGTAGGCCGCGCCGACCGTCGCGTAGTAGGTCTCCATGCTGTCGGGGACACGGTCGGCCGCGCGCGAGCCGGAGTGGTTGGCCACGAGGTCCTCGTAGACGTCCAGCGCCGTGCGGTAGTCGGACTTCGCGGACACGAACGACCGCCGGCCGCCCTCCGCCACCAGGTCGTCGGCGCGTTCGAGGCGGCCGAGGAGCTGTTGCTCGACGGCCTCGTCGCGGGCGTCGTCGTAGAGCAAGGTGCCGCCGGCCGGTACGGCGAGGAGAAACATTCCCAGCAGGAGCGCGAGGGGCGGTCTGCCCGGCCACGCCAGTCCGGTTCTCAGCCCGGCGATGGCGCCGTGGACGGCCACCAGCACCAGGAACAGGACATAGACCGCGATCGCGAAAGTGGGGACACCGTCGGCGTCGGCGGGCAGGGCCACGAACAGCAGCACGGCCGTCGCCGCCCAGCACAGGGCCAGCAGGAACCATCGGCGCAGGAGCGCGTACCCGAGGCCGAGACCGCTGAGGTTGAGGAGCGCGACCGCGGCCGCACGCAGGCCGTCCGGCGGCGCGGGCGGAACCGGCGGCGGACTCGACGGCATGGGCGGCACGCCGTATCCGCCACTGGGGCCGTACAGATCACCGGACATGATGGCTCCCCCCGTCAACTTCGCCCACATGTCTGTGATTTGGCAGTGTACGGCCAATAGTCCGGATCCGACAGGGGCGGCAGCCCCCACGAGCGGGGCGACGGGTCACCCCGCGGCCTGGAGGCTCCAGCGGCGCGAAGGGTGCGTGTCGCAGGTGAACTGGACGAGCCCGACGTAGTTCGCGCGGGAGACGCCACCGGCGACGGTCGCGCACTTGCCGGTCCCCACGTTCACCAGCTGATAGGAGTCACCGTTCCAGTGGGTCAGCTCCCAACGGCGCGCGGGGTGCATGTCGCAGTCGAACTGCACCAGCCCGAGATTGTTCCCGGTGGAGACGCCACCGGCCACCGTCGCGCACTTGCCCGTCTCCAGGTTCACCAGCTGGTACGTGCCCTCCGCGATCCGGGCCGGGGCACTGTGCGTCGGCGGCTGCGCGACCGCGGGAGCCGGGAGCAGCATGACGCCTCCGGCGGCGAACACCGCGCAGACCCGCACGAGCCGGCGTCCCCGAGGGTTCTTGCGCATGACGCTGCGTCCTCTCGTGCACACTGCTGAGGAAAGGCGCGCGGCGGGCGTCGGGCGGCTCCGGCGGCCGGATGCACACGCCGTCGGGCGCCGCCGGGGATGCGGCTGCTCCTCCCACTATCGGCGCCCCCGAACGGGCCCGCAACCGCGTACGGATCCCGGGAGCCGTGGCCGCCGCGCCGGTCGGGGCCCCCGCGCCCCCGGTCCCCGCCCGGGGGGGGAGCCCCCCCCGGCCGCGCCGGCCGCCCGCTATCGCGCGCTC
>NZ_JBHYKH010000194.1:806-1948 GCF_042741275.1 Streptomyces sp. NPDC058964 | reverse complement strand
GCGCCCCCCCCTTCGGTCACCCACACCTCTGCGTTCCCGGGTGCTCTGGCGCCTCCGCGCGTTTTGTCCGGCCACGGCTCCCCGGATCCGCCGACGGGGTGTCAGCCGCCCAGTGCCGCCAGGACCACCGTCTTCGCCTCCTCCTGCACCTGGGCGAGATGGCCGGGCCCGAGGAACGACTCGGCGTAGATCTTGTACACGTCCTCGGTGCCCGAAGGGCGCGCCGCGAACCAGGCGTTGGCGGTCGTCACCTTGATGCCGCCGATGGGGGCGCCGTTGCCCGGGGCCTCGGCGAGGACGGCGGTGACCTCCTCGCCCGCCAGGGTCCGCGCGGTGACCTGTGCCGGGGAGAGCTTCGCGAGGAGCGCCTTCTCCTCGCGGGAGGCGGGTGCGTCGATGCGCGCGTACGCGGGTTCGCCGAAGCGGGCCGTGAGTTCGGCGTAGTGCTCGGACGGGGTCCTGTCGGTGACGGCCGTGATCTCGGAGGCGAGCAGGGCCAGGAGAATGCCGTCCTTGTCCGTCGTCCACACCGAGCCGTCCCGGCGCAGGAACGAGGCGCCGGCCGACTCCTCGCCGCCGAAGCCGATCGACCCGTCGAGCAGTCCGTCCACGAACCACTTGAATCCCACGGGCACTTCGACGAGTTCACGGCCGAGGTCGGCGGCGACACGGTCGATCATCGACGACGACACCAGGGTCTTGCCGATCCCCGTGCCGGCCGGCCACTGCTCACGGTGGGTGAAGAGGTAGGAGATGGCGACGGCGAGATAGTGATTCGGGTTCATCAGGCCCGCGTCCGGTGTGACGATGCCGTGACGGTCGGCGTCGGCGTCGTTGCCCGTGGCGATGCGGAAGCGGTCGCGCTGCTCGATGAGCGAGGCCATCGCGTACGGCGACGAGCAGTCCATCCGGATCCGGCCGTCCCAGTCCAGGGTCATGAACCGCCAGGTGGGGTCGGCGTTCGGATTGACCACCGTCAGGTCGATCCCGTGCCGTTCGGCGATACGGCCCCAGTAGGCGACGGACGCCCCGCCGAGCGGGTGGGGGCCGATACGCCGCCCGGCCCGGCGGGTGGGGGCGCGGGGCCGGACCCGCCGCGGGTGGGGGGGGGGTGGGGGCGGGGTGGGGTGGACCCGCGGTGG
>NZ_JBHYKH010000194.1:0-796 GCF_042741275.1 Streptomyces sp. NPDC058964 | reverse complement strand
GCGCCGATCCGCACCCCGGCCGTCCGGATGGCGTCGATGTCCAGCACGCTCGGCAGGTCGCGGACGTAGGCGTCGAGGAAGTCGTACCGCTGGGTGGCCGGTGCGGCGAGGGCGCGGGCGTAGCTGATCCGCCGCACCTCCTTGAGGCCGCCGGCGATGATCCGGTTGGCCCGGTCCTGGATCCAGGAGGTCGCCTCGGAGCCCGCCGGGCCGCCGTTCGGCGGGTTGTACTTGAAGCCGCCGTCGGCGGGCGGGTTGTGCGACGGGGTGACCACGACGCCGTCCGCGAGGCCGGTGCTGCGGCCCCGGTTGTGGGTGAGGATGGCGTGGGAGACGGCGGGGGTGGGGGTGTAGCCGTCCGCGGTGTCGATCAGGACGGTCACGTCGTTGGCCGCGAAGACCTCCAGCGCGGTGATCCTGGCCGGCTCGGACAGGGCGTGGGTGTCGGCGCCCAGGAAGAGCGGACCGTCGGTGCCCTGCGCGGCGCGGTACTCGCAGATGGCCTGGCTGGTGGCCGCGATGTGGTCCTCGTTGAACGCGGCCGCCAGGGACGACCCCCGGTGGCCGGAGGTGCCGAAGGCCACGCGCTGGCCGGGCTCCGCCGGGTCCGGGTGCACGGCGTAGTACGCCGTCACCAGCCTGGCGACGTCGATCAGGTCCTCGGGGCCGGCCGGCTTCCCGGCTCGGTCATGCTGCATGCGCCCACTCCTCCGCATCGTCGGGCAATCGCTCGCGGACCCATCTTCCCCTGTCCGGGGAGCGGCACCCGAGGTGAGGGCCGGGGTTACGGTGAACG
>NZ_JBHYKH010000193.1:12872-15471 GCF_042741275.1 Streptomyces sp. NPDC058964 | reverse complement strand
GCCCCCCCGCCCATCCGGCGCCGCGCCTCCAGGGCGCGCGGCGCGGCACGCGGCACGCCGAGGGTCTCCACCTGCCGCACGGGCACCTCGCGCAGGCCGGTGAGCAGTCCGGCGAGGTCGGCCTCGCCGAGGGCGGACACGTCGTGGTCCTCCCCCGTCCCGCCGGGCACCTTGGTGTCGAGCGTGAAGGCCAGCCCGGGGGCCCAGTCGCCGTGCGCCACGCTCACGGGGACGGCGACGGGGAGGTGCGGGCGCACGAGGTCGCGCAGGCGCAGTTCGCGGCGCTGGCGGGCGGAGGCCTCGCGGTCGGGGGCGAGGCGGAGCACATGGCGGGTGCCGACCCACCACGTGGAGTGCCCGCCGCCCTCCGCGACGGGCCGGACGTCGGGTCCCGCGGTTCCGTCCGTGCTCTCCTTGAGCAGCGAACGGACCAGTCGGCGGACGGTGTCCGCGGTGGGTGTCGGTGCCTGGGTCATGGTCGCGCCGTTGCCGTTCCGGGGTCTTGTACGGTGTCTCCTGGGTCCGCTCAGTCCACTATGACCATTTCGCGGGTGGTGTTGTTGAGCCGGCGGCCGCCGTCCTCGGTCACCGCGACGATGTCCTCGATGCGCACCCCGAACCGGCCGGGCAGGTAGATGCCGGGCTCCACCGAGAAGCACATGCCGGGTACGAGGGGCTGTTCCTCGCCCTCGATCATGTAGGGCGGCTCGTGGGTGGTGACGCCGATGCCGTGGCCGGTGCGGTGGATGAAGTACTCGCCGTAGCCGGCCTCGGTGATCACCGCGCGGGCGGCCCGGTCGACCTCCTGGCAGGCGACCCCGGGGCGCACCGCCCGGAAGCCCGCCTCCTGGGCCGCACGGACGATGTCGTGGACCTTCCGTTCCTCCTGGGTCGGTTCGCCCACGTGCACGGTGCGGGTGGTGTCGGAGCCGTAGCCGTCCTTGAGTCCGCCGAAGTCGAGGACGACCATGTCTCCGTGCCGGACCACCCGGTCGCCGACCTCGTGGTGCGGGTTGGCCCCGTTCGGGCCGGAGCCGACGATGGTGAAGTCGACCTGCGAGTGCCCGAACCGTCGCAGCAGGTCGGCGAGGTCGCGGCCGATGTCGGACTCGCGGCGGCCGGTGAAGGCGACCTCGCGGATCTCCTCGAAGGCCGCGTCGGCGGCCGCCCCGGCGGCCGCCAGCAGTTCGAGTTCCGCCGAGTCCTTCACGGCACGCAGCATCGGCAGCGCGTCGGTGAGGGAGGCGTAGGAGGTGCCGGGCAGGGTCTTCTGCAGGCCGAGCAGGTGCATCGCCCACGCGTTGTCGCTGATGCCGAAGCGGCCCTCCTTGTCGAGGAGGTCGGCGGTGACCGCGTAGGGGTCCGTGCCGTCGGTCCAGTCGCGCAGGGTCAGGGCGGACGCGCCGGACGCCTTCTCCGCGTCCGGGGCCTCCAGGGTGGGCACGACCAGCACCGGATCACGTCCGGCGGCGAGGACCAGCACGGTGAGCCGTTCGGTGGCCGCGGTGGGCGCGTAGCCGGTCAGCCACACCATGTCCGGACCCGGCGCCACGAGCAGCCCCGCCAGCCCCGCCTGCGCGGCGGAGCGCGCGGCGCGCTCCATACGGGCCCGGTAGTCGTCGGCGGTGAAGGGCACGCGTGTGCTACCGGTCATCCGGGCCTCCGAGGGGGCGTCTGGCGGCGGGGCAAGGGACCATGAGCAGCATCCTGCCCGGACCCGGAGGGCCGCGCGAGCCGGTTTCGGGGTCCCGTCGCCGCGTGCCCGGCGGTCGGGCGGGCGGACGTCGCACGCGGGCGGTCACGTGACGACGCCGGGGACGGCCGTGAGCTGCTGATACCCGCCGCTGCGATGACGCACGGTGAGGGTGACCCCGGCTCCGGGGCGGGCACGGGAGACCGCCCGCGCGAGGTCGGCGGCCGTGTCGACGCGGGCACTGCCGAACTGCAGGAGCACGTCACCGCGGACCAGCCCGGCCGCGTAGCCGGGGCCGGGCTCGTGGACGCCGACGACCAGCGCCCCCGCCTTCTCGGCGTCCACGACCTCCACGCCGAGGCTCGCGACCGCCGGTGCCGACGCTGGGCCCGGGGCGGCGGAGGGCGTGTGCCGGGCGGGCGGGGCCGGTGCGGGTGGCCGGCTCTCCAGCTGGGCGAGTCTGCTCATGCCGATCACGGTGGCACCGACCGTGCCGAGGCCGACGCCGGACAGGACCAGGACCGTCCCGGCGAACAGGCCGAACAGCAGGGTCCGCAGCCGCCTGCCGCGCCGTCGTGCGGCGTGCGGGTGCCGCGCGGTGCCGGGGGTGCCGTCGTTCCGCCGCTCCTGACCGGGCATCGGCTTGGGACGCAACGCAGTCTGTTCCATGGATCGCCTCCGGCTGGTGTCTACCCGGCGTGCGCGGGCTCGACGAGCCACGAACGAGTGAGACTGACCCAGGGTCAGCGCAGGGAAGTCATAGGCGTCGCGGCAGCCGGAACCCCCGTCGGCGGGGGGGGGGGGGGGGCGGTCGGGGGGGGGGGGGGGCGGGGCCGCCCCCAACCAACAGAGCGCGCCGGGAGGGGCGCGACGCGCAACCGCCCCCCACCCAGCCAACCCCCACCC
>NZ_JBHYKH010000193.1:0-12862 GCF_042741275.1 Streptomyces sp. NPDC058964 | reverse complement strand
TCATGTCCCCTGTCTATGCGTGGTACTGTCATGGGGGGCGGGGCGCCGGCACCCCCGGGGGGGGGCGGGGCGGGGGGGGGCGGGGGGGGCGGGCGGTCGCCCGCCCCTCGGAACCATGTCTCAGGCGCCGGTGTTCACCCCGTGTGACCCTCCCCGTGACCACCGTGCGCCCCGCCGTGGCCGAACTTCAGGGCCGCGGGGGGCAGCACGACGAAGGGCCGCATCATGCCCATGTCCTCGTGCTCCAGCAGGTGGCAGTGGTACATGAACCGGCCGTACGCGCCGTCGAAGCGGCCCATCACCCGCACGATCTGGCCTCCGGGAACCCGGAAGACGTCCTTGAGGCCGCGTTCGTTGGGTGCCAGCGGTATCCGGGTGGAGGCGTCGTGGCTGACCGGACTGCGCGTGCCGCCCACCGCCGGGTCGAAGCCCGAGACGTCGTATGCGTCGCGGCCGAGCAGCTGGAAGTCGGCCAAGTGGATGTGCATGGGATGGACGATCGGCGCGAGGTTGAGGAAGCTCCACTGCTCGTGGGTGCCTTCGGCGATGGTGAAGCCGAGCCCGTCGTTGAACGTCCGGGACGTGCGCCGGTAGGTCTTCGTGCGGCCGTCCGCACCGGTGAGCCGGATGACACCGTCCGTGGGCACCTGGATGTCACCGGCGTCCGCGACCTCCGTCATCTCCCAGATCTCCGGATGGCCGCCTCCGCCCTTGGTGGCGGGCGGGGTGAGCACGATCAGGCGGTGGCCGTGCGGGATGTCGTGGGTGAGCCGGCGGAAGGAGCCGGAGAGCACCCCGGGCAGCTCGAAGGTGTCCGTGCGGCCGCTGTCCCGGACCCGGAACTCAAGGACGGCCGGGTAGCGCACGTCGCCCGCCGGGTCGGGAACGCCGGCCGGCTGGTTGCGGCCCTTGTTGACCAGGCGGAGCCGCTTGCCCGCCAGCCCCCGGAAGTCCACCAGCAGGTCGAAGCGCTCGGCCGGCGCGGCGGTCAGGGTGGGCAGTGCGCCGTCGAAGTCGATCGGCACGGGGTGTGGCAGGAGCCCGCCGTCGCTGCCTATCTGGTGGACGACGCCCGGGACCGGGTTGTCGTCCTCGTCGACCAGGACGAGGTCGTAGATGCGCGCGTTCGACGCGTTGACCAGCCGGAACCGGTACCAGGCGTCGTCCACGTCGGCGTACGGCCAGATGCGGCCGTTGACCGTGGTGTACGGGCCGGTGAAGGGGATGGAGACCGGCTTGCCCGTCTCCGGGTTCTTCTGCTGGACGATCACCGTCTTGTGCAGCAGCCGGCCGTTGAGGCGGCCGTCCTCGTCGGTGTCGAGATTGCGGTCCGCGAGCAGCAGCGGGATCTCCCGCTCCCCGGCGGGGAGGCGGAGGGCGTCCTCCTCGTCGTCGCGCACCAGGTAGGTCCCGTACAGACCCGTGTGGACGTTCCACCGCGTGATGTTCATCGCGTGGTCGTGGTACCACCACTGCACCGCCTGGTGGTCGTTCGGGTACTCCGACAGCTGCGCGTCGCCGTGACCGACGGCGTTGTCCGCCCAGCCGTCGTTGCCGCCGCCCGTCTGCGCGCCGTGCAGATGGGTCACCGACCAGGCGGGCAGCGCGGCTACGTCCTTGTTCGGCTCGACGCCCTCACGGCCCGGCTCGGTGCTGCCCTGGGGACGGCCGTCCGTGCGCAGCGGCACCTCCACCGAGGTGACCGGGTATTCGCCGTCCTCGGGAATCCGGTTGGTCCAGGCGATGCGGATGCGCTGTCCGCGCCGCACCTCGATGGTCGGGCCCGGCACCTGGCCGTCGTATCCCCACATCAGGGTGGGCGGCAGCTGCGGGTGCAGACGGACCCAGGCCGGGCGCAGCGCGATCTCGGTCTCGCGCGTCACGTCCGTGGAAGCGGGCCGCAGGACCGGAGGGACCGTCAACGGCGCGATGTACGGCGTCAGTTCGGCCGGAGCCTGCGTCTGCTCCGCTTCGCCGCTCCCGGTGATCCTGTCGATGATCTCGGTCAAGTTCGAACACCCCCGTGTGTTCCGTCGTTTCCTGTTCCCCTCGTCCCGGAAGACTCCCGGCGGACCATCCGCGTTCCCCGAATATCCCGTTCCGCTGGAGAGTGTCCGGAAATCGTGTACCGGGCGAGGCGCCCGGGCCCGGGGACGAGGGCATCGGGTTGTCGGTGGCAACTGTTACGTTCTGTGACATGACCGACCACGCCCTCCGGCTGCTCCGGGACCACCGCCACCTGGCCGAGCTGGCCGCCTTCCCGTTCGGCTTCGACCTGGACCGCGCGGCCCACGGCCATGTCGAACCGGTCCGGCTGGCCTCCGGTGGCTCCCTCGAGGTGGTCGCGGGCGACGACACGGGCGGTACGTACTTCGTGTGCGCGAACGGATCGGTGCTCTACGCCGACTCCGAGGGTTCGGCCGGGATCATCGGCTCGTCCGTCGACGAGGCGCTCGAGGTGCTGATCGGTCTGCCGGGCTGGCACGACTACCTCGGTCTGTCCCCGGCCGACGGCGAGGAGACGATCCTGGCGTGCGTGGCCGAGACGGAGGAGGAGATCCGCGAGTACCACGGCGTGGACGAGGAACGCGCCGAACTCCGTGCCGCCCTGGGCCTGCCCGCCCGCTCCCCGGTCGAGCTCGTCGGGATGCTGCACGCCGCCCTGCTGCGCACCGAGCCCGAGTTCGTGCTGCTGAACGCGGAGGAGGGGTGCGCCTACGACCGGCTCGACCGGCACCCCCGTCCGCCGTTGTGGCAGCCGGTGCTGGCGCGGGGGCGGGCCGACCTGGCCCGGCTGCGTGCCGGGGACACCGCGGCGCTCACCGCCGTGGCCGGCGATCCGGTGCGGCGCCGAGTCGTCCTGCGTGCCGCGCAGTTCGACCGCGCGTCCGGCGACCTGGACCTCCTGCGCCGGCTGCTGCGGCACGAGGCCGAGTCGTCGATGACCGACGAACTGCGGCTCGCCGCGGTGCTGGTGGGGCTGCACGGGGACACCGCGGACCTGCCGCTGCTGCACGAGGTGCGCGAGACGGACTTCGACACTCACTGCGGCCTGGGCGGGATGCCCGAACCGGACGCGAAGCCGGAGGAACTGCGTTCCTGGGCAAACGGGCTGGACGACTCGCTGTTCGGCACGGATCCGGCCGACGAACCGCTGTCGACCTGGACCGGGCTGGCCGCGGACCAGGGGCTGACGGAACTGGCGCGGGTCGCCCTGATCCGCCGTCTGGACGAGATCGTGATGGACCAGAGCGCCCTGCGCCGCGGCGGCAACGGCATCGACCCGTCGCCGCTGCGCCTGCTCGCCCATGACTTCGAGCACCTCGGCGACCTTGTACAGGCGCTGCGCGCGCAGCGCCTGTACTCGGCGCTCCAGGACACGGCCTGGGACCGGGTGTCCGCCCGCCTCACCCAGGCGCGCCTGGAGCGCGAGTGCGGGCGGCTCGACAGGGCGGCCGGTTCCCTGTCGTCCCTGCGGGGCGTGCTGACCGCCTCCCCGGACGACTCCCTGGAGCACTGGCGGGGCGTGAACCTGGGCCGGTTCATCGCCGAGGAGCACTACGCGCTCGCCCGCGCCCTCGCCGACGCGGACCTTCCCGAGGAGGCCCGCGCGGTCCTGGTGGCGGGCGAGGGCATACGCGCCGAGCTCTCCGGGGCGGCCGCGGAGGCCGTACGGGGGCTCGCCGAGGAGACGGCGGCGCGGATACGGAAGGTCAGCTGACGGGCAGCGCGGGTGCCGGCGGCCGGTCCGGGAGAAAGCCGTGGGCGCGCCGGGCGAGGTGGCCGGCCCTGTAGCGGTCGACCCGCTGATGCCAGTTCAGGATGCCGGTCAGCCAGTTCTGCAGGTCGAGGACATATCCGCGCATGGCCTCGCGCGCCTCTTCCGAGAGGCCGAAGTCGTCGTACAGGAAAGGCAGTTCGTTCGCCACCACATGCTCGAACTGCCGCATGCGCTGGGTCATCAGATCGTGCACGACACCGAGGGCGGTCGGGTAGTCGACGCCGAAGAAGTTCTGCACGACGAGGAGGGCGTTGTGGATCTCACCGTCGTACTCGATCTCCTTCTGGTACGAGAAGACGTCGTTGACGAGGCACGCGTAGTCGACCGCCGCGTTCTCCAGCGAGCGGACCGGTCCGCTGCGGTAGACCTCCGGGGGGATCGCGGGGCCGCGGCCGGTGCGGCACAGGCTCAGGGTGAGGTCGGAGCCGAAGGTGGCGCGGCGCATCTCCAGGTAGTCGACGGGGTCGGGGATGCGGTTCTGCAGCTGGTTGGAGAGTTCCCACACCCAGCTCTCCGTCATCGTGTCGATCGCCCGCTTGAGGCCGGAGCGTTCGCCGCGGGTCATCTTCGCGGTCGTACGGACCCACAGGTCGGCCAGGCCGCGTTCCATCCCGTTGGCCGGGGCGGGGACCGGCTCGCCGTCGAGGGGCATGCACGCGGACAGCCGTGCCGTGGTCAGCCGGGCGGCGGCCAGGTCGCGGCGGTGTCCGAAGACGAGGGGGTAGTAGTCGTCGCCGTAGGTCCCCCAGGCGAGCCACTGCGCGCTGATGTCGAGGGCCTCGGGTGTCGCGTCCGGATCGATGCCCGCCGAGCACAGTGCCAGGTCGTACGCCGCGAGCTTGTCCTCGTCCCAGACCCCTTCGTGGAGCATGCCGGTCCGGTGCATCCAGCCGGTGAGGCGCTGCCTCGCGCGGTCCAGGTGCGGGGAGACCTCCAGCCGGAAAGGCATGTGGAAGTCGGGCAGCAGGGACGGGCCGACCTTCTGGAAGGGCACGTGCGAACGGGCGCGCAATCGCTCTGTGGCGGCCGTGGCGAGGAGTGCGCCGACGTCGGCGGCGGAGGTGCCCGGCCCGGTCGGGCCGTGCCACGGCGAGACGGAGACGGCACCCTCGTTCATGTAGCGGCTGGAGCGCAGGTGCCATTCGTGGCCGCCCGACTGCCAGTCCTGCAACCCCTTGGTGTAGGCCGCCACCGCCGCGACCTGGTCGGGGGTGAGGCCCTTGTCGAGGGCGAGGGCGGGCACTTCGGTGAGCGCGGTGTGCTCGAACTGGTGGAGGCGTGAGGTGAGGATGTCGTTGACGGTGTCGGCGGCCTCCTGGGTGGTGCAGCCGAAGAAGGTCTCCAGGACGAGCACGCCGTTGCTGTTCTCCCCCTCGTCCTCCACCTCCCGTTGGTAGGAGAAGAGGTCGTTGCGCAGGTGCACCGCGTCGGAGAAGGTCTCCATCAGCACCCTGAGCGGCCTGGTTCCGGCGACGGACGCGGGCACCTCGGCGGTCGCGTACTCGACGAGCCCCGAGGACCAGGGGGCGCCGCCCACCTTGCGGCGCATCTCGATGTACTCGACGGGGTTGGCGATCCGCCCCTCGTTGATGTTGGACAGCTCCCACATCGACTCGTTGAGCAGGTGCTCGGTGGCCACGGCGAACCGCCTGCGCCAGTCGGCCGACATCGAGGGCACCGTGCGCGTCCACAGGTCGGCGAGGCCCGCCTCGACCGGGTTCTCCGGCTCCGGTACGGGGGACGTGAGGCCGAGCGGCATGAACAGCGGCAGACGGTCGAGGTGGGTCCTGCCCGCCGCGCGGTCCTGGGTGCGCTTGTACATCTCCAGGAAGTGGTCGTCGAAGAAGAACACCCACACGTACCAGTCGGTGATCAGTGAGAGGGCGGGTCCGTCGCAGTCGGGGTGGGTGTAGGCGCACAGGAGCCCGTAGTCGTGCGCCTCCAGGTCGGCCTGTTCCCACACCCCGGAGCCCTCCAGCATGCCCATCTCGCGCGCCCACGCGGTCGAGTGGGCGCGAGCCTCGTCGACGTGCGGGTTCAGCCGCGCGGGATACGGCATGTAGAAGTGCGGGAGTTCGAACGGCTGCGTCATGGCCGGCCCCTACCCGTGCCCCTCGACGGCCATCCGCCGGGTGGCACATGATCACACCATCGCGTGAAGCGGGGAGAAGTCCGTCAACCGGCGTGCTGGCCTGTGGCGTTCGGTGGACCAGGAGCGGGGGTGGCCGGGTGAACCGCCCGTACCGCAACGCGCGCCGACGGCCACGCCCCGTCCGCGCGCTTGCCGCGCCCCCGCCCACGGGTCACGGTGGTCGCATGACCTTCTTCGTGCTGCCCCATGAGGTGCACGGCGACGGCGCCCACAAGGTGTTCGCCGTGCACGGCTGGTTCGCCGACCGATCCGCCTACGCGACCGTCCTGCCGGACCTCGACCGGGAGACGTTCACCTACGCACTGGTCGACCTGCGCGGATACGGGCAGGCCCGGGACGCCATCGGCGCGTACACCACCGCCGAGGCGGCGCTGGACCTGGTGGAGCTGGCCGACCGGCTGGGCTGGGAACGGTTCTCCGTGGTCGGGCACTCGATGGGGGGCGCGGTGGCCCAGCGGCTGCTGACGGCGGCGCCGCACCGGCTGCGCCGGATCGTCGGCGTCTCCCCCGTGCCCGCCTCGGGTCTGCCGCTGCCCGGCGAACAGTGGGAACTGTTCGCGGAGGCGGCGCACAAGCCGGAGAACCGGCGCGCGATCATCGACTTCACCACCGGCGGCCGCCGGCCCGCGGCCTGGCTGGACCGGATGGTCGGCACCTCGCTCGAGCGCAGCGACGCGAAGGCGTTCCGCGCCTGGCTCGACTCATGGGCGGGCGACGACTTCCGCGCCGATGTCGAGGGCTCCGTGGTGCCCGCGCTCGCGGTGGCCGGGGAACTGGACCCGGCCCTGTCGCCCGCTCTGGTCCAGGAGACGTGGATGTCCTGGTATCCGCGGGCGGAGCTGCGGCGGCTGCCGTGCGCCGGCCACTACCCGATGGACGAGACCCCGCTGGAGCTGATCCGCCTCGTGGAGGACTTCCTGCGGGAGGACGGGGCCGGCCGGGGCGAGCGGGCGTGAGCGTGCGCGAGTCGCCGCCCGTGCCGGACGTCTTCGACCCGCGCCGGTACGCGTCAGGAGTGCCGTACGCCGACTACCGCGTCCTGCGCGACCATCATCCCGTGGCCTGGCAGGAGGAGTCCGAGGTGCTGGGCTGGCCGGCCGGGCCCGGGTTCTGGGCGGTGACCCGGCACGCGGACGTGGTGCGGGTGCTGAAGGACTCGGCGACGTACTCGTCGTACGTCGGGGCGACCCAGATCCGGGATCCGGATCCGGCGGACCTGCCGTTCATCCGGAGCATGATGCTCAACCAGGATCCGCCCCGGCACGGGCGGTTACGGCGGCTGGTGAGCCGCGCGTTCACTCCCGGGCGGGTCGACCGGTTCGCGGACGTGGTGCGGGAGCGGGCCCGCACGCTGTTCGCCGCAGCCCTGGAGACGGCCCGCGCGCAGGACGGCACGGTCGACCTGGTGGCCGCCGTCACCGACGAGTACGCGCTGCTCAACCTCGCCGATCTGCTGGGTGTCCCGGCCGGCGACCGCCGGCTGCTGCTGCGCTGGACGCAGCGGGTGATCGGCTACCAGGACCCGGACGAGGCGGGTCCCGCGGTGCTGGACGAGGAGGGCAGGCCGGTCGATCCGCGGTCACCGGCCATGCTGCGGGACATGTTCGACTACGCCCGCCAACTGGCCGCGTACAAGCGGCGCTGTCCCGCCGACGACGTGATGACCACGCTCGCGCACGACGCCGAACTCGCCGGTGCCGAGCTGGAGATGTTCTTCTTCCTGCTCACCGTCGCGGGCAACGACACGGTGCGCAGCGCGGCCCCGGGCGGGCTGCTGGCGCTGACGGAACGCCCGGAGGCGTACGAGCAGCTCCGGGCCGGAAAGGTGGAACTCGGCACGGCGGTGGAGGAGTTGTTGCGCTGGCACCCGCCCGTGCTGACCTTCCGCCGCACGGCCGCGCAGGACACCGAACTGGCCGGGCGGCGGATCCGCGCCGGGGACAAGGTCGTCGTCTTCCACGCCTCGGCCAATCGCGACGAGCGCGTCTTCACCGGACCGGACCGCCTGGACCTCGCCCGTACACCCAACCCGCACGTGTCCTTCGGGGACGGCCCGCACGTCTGCCTGGGCGCCCACTTCGCCCGGCTTCAGCTGCGGCTGCTCTACGAGGAGGCGCTGCGGGCGCTGCCCGCGCCCCAGCTGCTCGCCGGGCCCGCCGGCCGTCTTGTGTCGAACTTCATCAACGGGCTCAAGACGCTGCCCGTCCGCCCGGGTTGACCTGGATCAGGGCGTGCGTGCCGCCGGTGCGCCAGGCCTGCCCCTCGGCGGCGACCAGCGCGGCCTCGGTACGCGCGTCCAGGCCGGTGATCACGTCGGACTTGAGTGTGCGCAGCGCGGCGACCGGGCCGGGGAAGTAGGCGGTGACGTCCCGGAAGGACGTGACCGGGGACCACAGCCGGTCGCCCACCAGACGGCGGTAGTTGAGGTCGCCCTTGAAGATCGTCAGCGCGGCCGCCGCGAAGTCCGCGCGCAGGTCGCCGGGCATGTCCGCGTAGGGCAGCGGGGCGCGCGAGAACGGGTGGGCGCGCACGATGAGCCGGCCGTCGGCCATGGCCGACCACAGGCGCCGCCCGTACGCGGCCGCCACGCCCGGTGCCGCGGTGAGGCGGCGCAGGGCGTCGACGACGTCGGCGGTCGTGGCGTCGGAGACGTAGTACGGGTACGGCTTGACGTGCAGCACGGCCCGTCCGACCCGCCCCTCCGCCAGGAGGTGGGCGATCAGCAGCAGGTCGGGGACGAGCTCACGGCCCGCGTTGTCCGCGACCAGACAGAGCGTGCCCGTGCCGGAGGGCGGGAGCAGGGACCACAGGGACTCGCTGTCGTCGGCGACGAGGGTGGGTGCGGCCTCCTTGGCCTCGGCCCCGGCGTCGGACAGCCGGAAGCCGAGGTCGGCGCGGTTGCCCCAGAGCGAGCCGTGCAGCAGGGCGCGCGCCCGTTCGTCGTGCGGGCAGTCCTCCAGCGACTCGAGCGCGGCGAGTTCCTCGTCCGTCTCCTTGGCTTCGAGTTCGGCGAGTTTGAACGGGCGGAAGGGGTCGATGCCCTGCCAGGCGCCGGGTCCGAACCAGCCGACGGCGTCGAGGAGCCGGCGGTAGAAATGGCTCTCGGACCACAGCCAGGGAACGTCGAACCAGGACCGGCCGGTGTACGCGTCCGCGCCCCACTGCCGCCACAGGTCCCGGTCGGGCGCGTCGGCGGGGAGCGGTTCGATCACGCCCTCGGTGCAGCTCCGCAGCAGCGCGTCGAGCGCGCGGTGCCCCTCGGGGCCGTACGGGAAGGCGTCCCGCACCTGCCGGATGATGGCGGGGTGCCGTTCGGCCAGCACGCTGTGGGGGAACGAACCCGGTTCGTCGCCGAGGATCACGGGCGCGGTGGGGGTGTCGGGCATGTGCGTCACCGTACCGCGCGGGTCAGACGGTTCTGATCTCCCGCTCCAGTTGGGAGGCGAGTGTCAGATAGCGGGCGCGCCGGGGCACCGGCACCAGGCCGCGGATCATGAGGTGCCACATCTCGGCGACCCTGCGGGGCAGCCGGGCCACGGGGTCGAGGGAGCGGCCGGCGGCACGGGGGCCGACGAATAATTAAAGCCTGGTGTGGGGGAAGGCCACGATTTGCCAGTGCGGTATGACATCCGATTCCTTGACGGCGCCCAGGAGTTTGCGGGTGGCGAGCTCCAGCCATTCGGCGAAGGGGTGCCTCAGCGGCGGCCGTACGGTGACCCCTGCTGTGGCCAGGCGCAGTCCGGCCCGGGGGATCGGGCCCTCGACGGCGAGCCGGGCGATCCCGAACGTGGCGCGCATCAGGGACTCCAGCGAGGAGCAGCCCCGGCTCTCCACCTCACGCAGCACCTGCCGCGATGCCCTGGACTGGAGCTCCATGATGGCGTGCGCCAGGTCTTCCTTGGCCGCGAAGTGAAAGTACAGCGCTCCTTTGGTGACCTGTGCGTGCTCGACGATGTCACTCAGGCTGGTGGATTCGTAGCCTTGACGGTCGAACAGGTCGGCTGCGGCTGTGATGATCGTTGCTCGGGTCTGTTCGGCGCGTAACTGCCTCGCCATCGACTGGACACTCCTTGCGGCTGGAAACGAACGGGACGTGCCGTTTGTTTTTTACCCCATGCACACGATAGCTCACCGTACGAGCACGGGAGTCCCGCGTGCGGGCCTGACGGTCGACACGTGTAACTGGCGTGCGGCCGGCCGTGGTCACCGTCGATCCCCGACAAACGGACGAAGTCAAAGTGCGTATCTCCCTCGACCGTCCCGCATTTCCGGAGGCGATGACGGGCGGCTGGCCACCACACCGTTGATCGCCACGATACGAGGCGCACGGGCCGTTCTCAATGGGCCCTCGATGAGGCCTCAAAACAGACTGTCCGGTCGGTGCGTTATGCACACCGACCGGACCGCGGGTTCGCAGGAGTGGCCCTCCGCGGCGGGGGCCACGGTGGCGCGAAGTGAACGGGACGGGCCTCGAACCCGTACTGACTGAGCAGACCGTTCCCGCGCCGGCCGAGGAGACGTCCCGGATGACTCGGATGACCACACACCCCAGGGTCACGGGGGCTGCCGTCGCGGCCTCGGCCCTGCTTGCCCTGTGGGCGGCGGGCCCCGCCCTGGCGCACGGCGCGCCGACGAATCCGGTCAGCCGGGTGTACGCCTGCTCACCCTCGGGCGGCAGCGCCAAGACGGCGGCCTGCCGGGCCGCGATCGCGGCGAACGGTACGTCCTTCGTGGCGTGGGACAACCTGCGGGTCGCGGGTGTGAACGGCCGGGACCGGCAGGTGATTCCGGACGGGAAGCTGTGCAGCGGAGGCCTGTCCGCCTACAAGGGCCTCGACCTCGCCCGTACGGACTGGCCGTCGACGCGGCTCACCCCGGGCGGACGGCTGACCATGACGTACGCCTCGACCATCGCTCACTCCGGCACGTTCAAGCTGTACCTGACCAGGCCCGGCTACGACCCGACCCGGCCGCTGACGTGGTCGGACCTGCCCGCGCAGCCCTTCGCGCAGGCCAAGGACCCGGCTCTGACGAACGGCGCCTACCACATCACCGCAAAGCTGCCGACGGACCGGACGGGGCGTCAGGTGCTGTACACGATCTGGCAGAACACCAGCACGCCGGACACCTACTACTCGTGTTCCGACGTGGTGTTCCCGGGGGCCGCCAAGGCGTCGGGCGCGGCGGCCGGGACGACGGGGAAACGGACGGGCGGCAGTCCGTCGAAGGCCGCGAAGCCGGCTTCCGGCGCGCCCTCGAAGAGCGCCGGGACCCCTTCGGCCTCCGCCGGGACCGGGACGACGAGCGCGGCGCCGGCCGCCCCGCAGTCCGCCGGGGGCACGGCCCCCGACAGCACACCGGTGGCCTCCGACACCGCGGCCGGCTCGGGCCCGTCCGCGCCACTGCTGGCGGGCGGCGCCGCCGCGGTGCTGGTGCTCACCGGGGGCGCCGCCCTGGCGCTGCGGTTGCGCCGGCGCTGAACGCCGTTCCCCCGGGCATCAGTTCACGTAGACGGTCGCGCCCGCGTCGGTGACGGGGGCGTACTTGGCGGTGAAGTAGCCGCTGGCGAAGCAGAGCGAGGAGCCGGAGCTCTTCGTGAACTGCTGGTTGGTGAAGGAGATGCTGTTGTCGGCGTTGTCGGCCTTGCCGGTCAGACTGGCGGCCTGGTAGACGCAGGTGATGCTGCCCAGCAGGGTCTTGAGCTTGACCGTGGTCTGGATGGTGGACCCGCTCGCCGGGGAGACGGTGAGGGTGCCGTCGGAGGCGACCGTGGTGGTGTACGGCAGGTTGTCGACCGTGATGCCGGTGACTCCGGTGACACCGAGGACGTTGCTGGTGCAGCTGCCGCTGTCGAAGGTCTGCGCGCTGACCGACTCGGTGGCCGTGCCGGGGGCGGCCGGGTTGTCGGCGACGGTGGCGGTGAACGTCGAGGACGAGCACGTGACACCGCTGGTGCCGGTCGCGCTGGAGTAGAGCGTCGCGTGGGTGCCACTGGCCAGCGGGGCGGTGAGCACGTCGCCGACCGCGACGGCGGTGCCGTCGGCGCTGCCCGTGGTGAGCACGGCGCCGTCCGCGGAGGCGGGGACGGTCGCCGCGGCCGTGAGGGCGACGACAGTTCCGGCGAGGGCGAGGAGGGATCGCGTACGCATGCGGGTGCCTCTTTCCTTGAGTGGGGGGCTGCGTGAGGTGAGTGGGGGTGGCTGGGGCACGCTCGGCGGCGACCGCTGCCGGCCCGTTACGCCTTCTCCGTACGTGACGGACCGGCAACGGCAGCCGACCGGTCACCGGCCGGAGGCTTCGGGGGGAGAGACCTCCGGCCGGGCCGGGGCTGGGGTCGGGCACGGACCGGAGGGGGAAGCGACCGTGGCCGTTGCCGCGCTGATGCGGAGTGGTGAGAAAAGGGGGGATGGGGGTTCGGGCCGGGACGCGGCCGATGCCGCGGGCGGCGGATCCGGCGCCACGGATCCGAGGTGAACCAGGGAGAGTTGTAGACCTGAGTGTCCGTCAACGTCAAGGCCGATCAAGGGAGTTGGAGGTCAGAGCACAGCTGAACCACATTCAACACTCTTTTTTCACAACTCTCTTGACCCTGAAAAGTAACCCCCGGTAACTTCCTCGACGGCTACTGACGCGTAACGAGAAAGCCCTTGCGATCGCCGGGAGTTGCGGGGAGTCGTGCGCGGCAGCCGCTGTCCGCGCCAGGACAACGTGCCACTGAAGCCCAACCCGCATTGATTTTGCCCATGGGAGCAGACATGGCCTCGTCCGCCGACAACATCCCCGAGAACCCCGAAAGCGGTTCCGGGGAGAGCACCGAAAGCCTAGACAGACGCGGCCGGGTCCGGCTGCGCCGCGCCGCCGTGATGGCCGTTCCGGCCACCATGGTCGCAGCGGGCCTCGCGGTCCTGACCGCCCAGGGCGCCCAGGGC